>NZ_CDSC02000409.1 GCF_001298715.1 Bathymodiolus azoricus thioautotrophic gill symbiont | reverse complement strand
GGCAAAGGTAAAGATTGATGGTTAATAAAAGCAATAAAATCATCGTTAACCAAAGCGAAATTACGGTTGTGCAAGCCAATGAGCAGGATTACATCTCATTAACAGATATTGCCTGCCATAAAAAATCTGACCGTACCAATGACCTAATACGAAACTGGATCCGCAATCGCAATACCATCGAGTATATTGGAATTTGGGAGCAACTGAATAACCCTGATTTTAAACCCGTCGAATTCGACGGGTTTAGAAAAGAGGCGGGATTAAACAGTTTTAGTCTCACCCCCAAGCAATGGATAGAAAAAACCAACGCCATAGGCATTATATCCAAAGCAGGACGCTATGGTGGAACCTATGCCCATAAAGACATCGCTTTTGAATTTGCTACCTGGATTTCGGTTGAATTTAAGCTATACCTGTTCAAGGAATTTCAACGGCTTAAAGAAAAAGAACAAGGCAAACTCGGATGGAACATCAAACGCCAACTCACTAAAATCAACTACCGCATCCATACTGATGCCATCAAAGGAAATTTACTGCCACAGATCCTAGGCAAACAGCAAATCAGCCATATCTACGCCTCAGAAGCCGATGTGCTCAATGTGTCACTGTTTGGTAAAACCGTAAAACAATGGCGAAAAGCCAACCCCGATAAAGACGGCAATATCCGTGACTACGCCAATGTCAGCCAATTGGTATGCCTTGCCAATCTGGAAAGCCTCAATGCCATGTTGATTGATGAAGGTCAGTCACAAAGTGAACGGCTGCAAAAACTCAATCAGATGGCTATTGGGCAAATGCAGATATTGCTGGAAGATCGAGGGGTGAAGCGATTGGGGGTTGAAAATGAGTGAGAACAGAAAAAAAGAAATCACGAGCACGCCTACCCAATACCAAAGCCTGTATGCAGATATAAAGCAACTGATTACGCAGGCAAGGTCAAGCGTTGTTAAACAGGTCAACCAAACCCTAACCGTTACTTACTGGCAGATTGGCAAACGAATCAGTATAGACATTTTAGACTCAAATCGGGCGGACTATGGAAAACAGGTATTACCGAAACTAAGCCAGCAACTCAGTGATGAATTTGGCAAGGGGTTTACCTATTCATCGCTTACCCGCATGGTGAAATTTTATAAGGCATTCCCTGAGCAAACGATTATTGCGACACTGTCGCAACAATTAAGCTGGTCGCATTTTGTTGAACTGCTCAAGTTGGAGGATGTTATTCAGCGTGAATTTTATGCTCATATGAGCCATCACGAAAGCTGGTCAGTGCGTACCCTGCGTGAACGCATGGACGGCATGTTGTTTGAACGCAGTGCCATTGCCAAACAGCCCGAAAAGGTCATTCGGCAAGAACTGGCAAAGCTGGAACAGCCACAAACCGCCTCCCTTGCCCTGCACCTCAAAGACCCTTACCTGCTGGATTTTCTCGAGTTACAAGATAACTTCAGCGAAAAGGATCTAGAAAACGCCATCCTGCACAAGCTGGAGCACTTTATACTGGAACTGGGCAGTGATTTTGCTTTTATGGCACGACAAAAACGCCTGCAAATCGGCGGTAATGACTATTATCTGGATTTGCTGTTCTATCATCGCAAACTCAAACGACTGGTGCTGATTGAACTGAAACTCGGAGAATTCAAACCCGAATACAAAGGGCAGGCTGAGCTGTATTTGAAATGGTTGGCGAAGTATGAACAACAGCCTGATGAAAACTCACCGATTGCGATTTTATTGTGTAGTAGCAAGGATAAAGAAGTGGTGGAATTGATGGAACTGGAACAAGATGATATTCATATTGCCGAGTACTGGCTACAACTGCCACCGAAAGAAGTGTTGCAGGCGAAACTGCATAAGGCGATTGAAGAAGCGACATTGAGACTGGGGTTTGGGGATGAGTGAGGGGTTAATGGAAAATGGAGAGTTGAGCGTTGAGAGTGGGGGGAGTGCTTGGCGGGAGGTTAATTTAGCTAACGCACCTGTTGAAATATTGGATGGCGATAGAGGAAAAAATTATCCTAAAAAAAATGAGTTTTCTGATAATGGATATTGTCTTTTCTTAAACACAAAGAACGTAACATCGTCAGGATTTAATTTTTCAGAATTAAATTTCATTACTGAAGAAAAAGATTGTTTGCTTAGAAAAGGAAAGCTAGAAAGAAATGATATTGTTTTAACAACTAGAGGCACAGTCGGAAATGTTGCATTTTATAATGAAGGAGTAGACTTTGAAAATATTAGAGTAAACTCTGGGATGGTTATTATTAGACCAGCGGGATTGCATCCAGTTTTTAATTATCAATTATTCAAATTTTTAACACTGGATTTGTCAGAATTTATTTCTGGTAGTGCTCAACCACAATTGCCCATAAGAGATTTAAAACAAGTAATATTTAAACTCCCACCCCTCCCCGAACAAAAAGCCATTGCCGACGTATTAAGCGCACTGGATGACAAAATCGACCTGCTCCACTGCCAAAACAAAACCCTTGAACAGATGGCAGAAACGCTTTTTCGCCAGTGGTTTGTGGTTGAGGCTGGGGAGGATTGGGTGGAAAAGCCGTTAAGCAGTGTTGCCAACTTTTTAAACGGCTTGGCTTGTCAAAAATTCCCGCCTAAAAACGAAGTGGACAAATTTCCTGTTTTGAAAATCAAACAACTGCGTAATGGTTTTTCTGATGAGTGTGATTGGTGTACGACAGAGGTTAAAGCAGAATACATCATCGAAAATGGCGATGTTATTTTTTCATGGTCGGCTTCGTTAATGGTGAAAATATGGGATGGTGATCAATGTATTTTGAATCAACATTTGTTCAAAGTGACTTCTGATGATTTCCCTAAATGGTATTACTATTTATGGAGCAAACATCATTTAGCTGAATTTGTCAGCATTTCATCTAGCCATGCAACAACAATGGGGCATATTAAACGGGGTGATTTAGATGATGCGATGGTATTAGTGCCATCGCCAGAAGAATCTGAGGAGTTTTCAGAAATATTTACACCCTTGCTGGATAAAATTATTTCCAACAATAAAAGATTAAAAAACTTAACTTCCCTTCGGGATACTTTGTTACCTAAATTGATGAGTGGTGAAGTCAGGATTGCCAGCAATGGATAAGCTAAAAGCCGTTATCAAAGAATATGGTCGGTGGAAGCCATTAGAAGATAATATTTTGATAATTGAGACATACTTGGATATCGACTTTGGATTAGCCGTTAAAAATTCAAAATCCATTCTGGAATCAATATCAAAAGAGATATGCGAACAAAAATCTGTCGAGCTTAGAAGTAGTGAAAGCATCAGTAGCTCATTAAAAAAAACGTGCAAGGCTATCGGCTATAATGGTGGTGATTTAGTTACGCAACTATCAACATCAATTGCAAATATTGGGCATCAAGTGGGAAGTTTGAGAAACGAAATAGGGGTAACTTCTCATGGACGAACCATGGATCAATTGAAAGATAGAAATAATGGAATTGATAAACTTACAAAAATATTCCTTGTTGACGCTACAGAACTGGTTTCCTGCTTTTTAATAAGAAACTTTGAAAATGAAAATCCTAGAAAACATCACAAATCACAAGCTCATGCTCTTGCTTATTCTGAGGCGGAAGAGTTTAACGAATCGTGGGATAATTCCTTCAGTGAGTTTGTGATGGGGGATTATTCTTATCCTGCCAGTGAAATATTGTTTAATATGGACAATCAAGCCTATGTCAATGAGTACAAGGCGTTTACGGAGGATAGGGCATGATTTTAAGGAATAGAGTATGTATATAAAAGAACTGAAGGTACAAAATTTTAAGAGCTTTAACGGTGATATATCGACAATGGTGTTTAACATGCCGAATGGTGAATGTGGTAGTGGTTTGAATATTTTTGTTGGTGAAAATAATACAGGTAAGTCTACAATATTTGAAGCAATCGACTTTTTGAAAAATGGTATCAAAAAACTACCTGAAGAGATCAAAAATAAGAATAACCCAACAGAAGATGTTGTGGTCGAAATTACTTTTGAGGGAAACATTACAGGGACTATTGATAGTTTTTCGAAAAAAAACTAAAGTTGCTGTATTCAAAAAAAATATTTATGATGATGGTACTGCAACTGAATCTATCAGATTTTCAAGAAAAACATCTTCTATGCAGACAATACAGTTATGGTCAAATGGAAATGACGAGTATAAAGATGAACCAGGCATTAAGATGTTTGTAAGAAAGTTATTTGAGACAAATTTTGTTTGGGCTGACACCAACCCTAATGATCAAGCGAGTTTTGGCTCCACTACTATTTGTGGCAATTTGCTAAAAGATATTATGAGTGGTTTTACCGATACGGATGACTATGGGAGTTTTTCAAAACAATTTGATAAAACATTTAATGACGAGGACTCTAAATTAAGAAAGAAGCTTAAAATTATTGAGGAAAAAACTCAGGCAATTTTTAAAGAACAGTTTGGGCATGCCTCTATTCGTTTTCGGTTCAATGAGCTAAAAATTGATTCGTTTTTCAAAAATACCACTATTGATATTGACGATGGTGTTAGAACTTCCATGGAAGAAAAAGGCAGTGGCATGCAACGTTCAGTTGCTTTGGCACTGTTGCAAGTATATGCAGATGAATTGACGAAACATCCCGAAGAAGGTGGTCTTAAGAAACCGTTTTTTTGTTCATTGATGAACCAGAAATTTGTCTTCACCCCAAAGCACAATCGAAACTGTTTAAATCTCTTTTAGAGTTGTCTAAAACAAAACAGGTTTTTTTAGCGACACACTCTCCCTATTTTTTAGTCTCAGAATATTTGAATACTATTGGTTTGTTCATCTTTTGTTTAGAGAGTGGGGTTCCAAAAATCGATAGAATCAATGGTGCTAAGAGTAATCTACTACCGTGGAGTCCAACATGGGGTGAAATAAACTATGAAGGATACAAACTGCCAACCATCGAGTTTCACAACGATCTATACGGAAGACTGCAAGAGTTAAGTGAAAAACGGAATATTAATAAATTTGAAGGTTGGTTAGTCGATCAGGGCGTTAAGAAAACAAAGCAATGGACCAAGGAAACCAAAGGCAATGGGGGGGGAACCCAAAAGACACAACGTTGCTAACATACATTAGAAATATGATTCACCACCCTGAAAATGTAACTATGCGGAAACGGTTCAATGAAAAAGAACTCTATGATTCAATTTCACAAATGATTAAGCTAATAGTCAATCATTCTGGTGGTAAAGTATGACAAACCGAATTACCGAAAACACCATCGAAAACTTCTGCATTAAACTACTGGAAAAGCAAGGTTACGAATACATTTACGCTCCTGATATTGCCCCCGACTCTGACAACCCCTTACGCAATAGTTTTGAGGAAGTAATATTGCCTAATCGCTTGAATAATGCCGTCACCCGCATCAACCCTTCCATTCCGCACGATGCCCAGCAGGAA
>NZ_CDSC02000364.1 GCF_001298715.1 Bathymodiolus azoricus thioautotrophic gill symbiont | reverse complement strand
ACAAAAAATATTGACTATCTTTTTAGTAAATCAGGGCGTTTTTTATGGGTACTTTGCTCTGCTTGTTCTGTGCGCCAAGCATCAATCTTTGCCTGATGTCCACTCAATAGAACCTCAGGGACACTTTGCCCATCAATGGTTTCTGGACGCGTGTAGTGCGGATAATCTAACAAGCCATCAGCGAACGAATCATTCAAAGAATCTTGATTGCCCAATACCCCTGAAATTTGTCGGCTAACAGTATCAATTAACACCATCGCAGCTAATTCACCGCCACTAATGACATAATCGCCAATAGAGATTTCTTTATCAACATCGCTGTCAATAATACGCTCATCTACACCTTCATAACGCCCACATAATAAGGTGAGTGTTTCAAGTTTGGATAATTCAACAACCAATTTATTGTCTAATTTTTCCCCTTGTGGTGAGAGATAAACAACTGTTGTATTTGGATTTTCTTGTTTGATTTTACGAATGCAATCACGAATAGGCTTAACTTGCATCACCATACCCGCACCACCACCATAAGGCGCATCATCAATATTGCGGTGCTTGTTATCTGAAAAATCACGCAACTGCCAAGTGTTAACAGATAATAGCGATTTTTTGATCCCACGGGCAATCACACCCTCCTTTGTAATCGCGCAAAACATTTCAGGAAATAGCGTAATGATATCAAAGCGCATTATTTCTAAAGAAGAATATTTTTAAGGATTTGATAATAAATAATACTTAAATCCTCTAAATCTTGCACACTCACACACTCATCAACCTGATGAATAGTGGCATTTAACGGGCCAAGCTCCACCACTTGTGCCTCTAATATTGGCGCAATAAACCGCCCATCAGAAGTGCCACCTGAGGTGGAGAGTTTACTATCAAGCCCTTTAACAATTTTGATTGCTTCTACGCAAGCATTAACCAAATTACCTTTTGGTGTTAAAAACGGATAACCTGAATGCTCCCAATCAATTTTGTATTCAAAATTATACTGCGCTAAAATTGCCAAAACTCTTTGTTGTAAATCTTCATGAGTAGACTGCGTTGAATACCGGAAATTAAACACAACTTCCACCGTGCCAGGAATAACATTAGTCACACCCGTGCCTGAATTGATATTGGATATTTGAAAACTGGTCGCTGGAAAATAGTCATTGCCCTCGTCCCACAACTCATTACACAAAGCATCAAGTGCTGGCATTGCTAAATGGATTGGATTATTGGCCAAATGTGGATAAGCAATATGCCCTTGTTTGCCAATCAAAGTCAATCTGCCATTCAATGAACCACGACGACCATTTTTAATCACATCACCCAAATATTTACTTGATGATGGCTCGCCCACCAAACAATAATCTATCGTTTCTTTCTGTGCTTTTAAATACTCACACACTTTAACTGTGCCATGAGTAGCGGGCCCCTCTTCATCAGAAGTAATTAAAAAACCAATGCTGCCTTTATGCTTTGGAAAATCCACAACAAACTGCTCAGTTGCAGTTATCATTGCCGCTAGCGAACCTTTCATGTCTGCCGCACCACGACCATACAACATACCATCAATTACCACTGGTTTGAATGGGTCAGTTTTCCAATTATCACCCACTGGTACAACATCGGTATGCCCTGCAAACACAAACATAGGGGTGTCATTACTACCATCCCTACGCGTCGCCCAAAAATTATCCACCTCGCCAAATTTTAAGTTATCAACTTCAAAACCGATTTTTTTTAGCCTATCAATCATCAATATTTGACAACCTTTATCATTTGGGGTTAGCGAATTAATAGCAATTAAATCTCTGGCTAATTGCAGTGTGTTGCTTGTCACAACTTTAATTCTACTGTTGGATCATCTCTCACATCAATAACCTGACTAACTGCTTCAATATCGCCCACTTGTCGTATTGCCGAACCTGACTTACTGAGACGCACTACAGCAAGGACTTTTGAGGATTGAGATAATTTTCTAGTTGACATGACCGAGTTTTCATCGGTTAAAGTAACAACACCCGCAAAATCTTTTACCTTGATTTTCACAATGGCAATCGGCATCGGTCTGCCACGCATAGCTTTAACATAAATCATCAAATAATGATTTTGAAACTCTGCCTGATGCAAACGCTTAGATAATGTGATATTGAGTGTTACTTGATGTTGTTGTGCTGGCTGAATATCTTCATTTTGCGTTTGCGATAATTCGTTCAACATACGCTGTAAAATCACTCTTTCTGGTTGGTTTTCAGGTAATAATGATAGTGCCTTTTGCCAAAGTTTTTGTGTTAAATCAAACTGCTGCACACTGAGCGCTACCCAGCCTGCTAGATACAAGGCGTCTGATGAATTCGCATTAATTTCCAATGCCTCACGCACCAAAGTAGAAACACGACCTGTAAATTGATTGTTTTGAGAAGTTGCCAAAGTTGAAGCATACTCAACCAACATTTCAACATTTTTTGGCGCTAATTGATAAGAGCGTTCATACGCCTCTAAAGACTGACTAATCTCATCAGACTCAAACAATGCCAAGCCTAGTATTCTCCATGCCTTGGCATCATCAGGCTTTTCTTTTAAGCGCTTTTTGATGCTAACAATACTTTGTGCTAATGTTGGTGGTTTTTGTGCTTGCAAGGTTTGCATTGTTGCTACATTCTGCGCAGTAATTGATTGTGAGGTAAGTGAACGGTACACAAACAAAGAAGCCCCAAACAAAAACACCACAATCAGCGCAATCAGCCATATTGGAACACTTTGTTGAGTGCTGTCAATAGTATCACTTGTTTGCTTTATCTCAATACTTAAAGTTTGTACGATTTCATCTTTTGCTTGTTCAAATACTTGCTTATCAATCAAGTCACTTTGCAAGTCTTGTTCTAACTCTGCCTGCTTTTGTCTACCCAATACGATATTGGATTTTTCAAGATTAAGTGCACTGGTCTTTAACGGACGACACAAAAACCAAATCAGCCATAGCGCTGAAACCACCAACATAAGCGTAAACCACAGATATAAACTCATGACTTTGCCTTCACTTTAATGCAGTAGCGTCTGTCAAACGCTGCCAATAAGGCGCCAAATGCAATAAAGAGTCCGCCTAACCAAATCCATCTAATCAATGGCTTGTAATACAACCTTAAACTCCACACACCCTCACCTAAAGACTCACCTAAGGCAACATAGATATCTCGATAAAATGACGGGTCAATTGCTGCTTCTGTCATTGGCATACCTGTCACATATTGGCGTTTCTCAGGCTCCAAAGTCGCAATTTTACCCCCTTGATACGCCACTTCAATCACACCTTTATGCCCTGTGTAATTCTGCCCTTTAAAATCATCAACACCTTTAAAAGTAAAGCTATAGCCCTCAATTTCCACCGTTTCATTTGGACTCATCTTAATGTCTTTTTCCACGCCATATTGCGTGGTAACGGTTGCACCTAATAAAAAGACAGCAATACCAATATGTGCCAATAGCATACCCAAGAAAGCGCCATTGATATTGTTTTTTCTAATCAGTCTTTGTGCTAACAACAACAATGAATGCAATACAACCCAAACAAACAAAAACACGGCCAATACCACAGCAATATTATCTAGTGACAAATAGGTAATTAGCGTTATCGTAAAGGCAACAAACGCCGTATGTATAATGACATCAGTCACTCTGTCTACACTGTCTTTTTTCCAGCGTAAAAATGCACCAATTGCCATCACCAACACCGCTGGTATCATCACAATAACGAACATGAAATCAAAATAAGGTGCGCCAACTGAAATTTTACCTAAACCCAATGAAGCAAATAAAAGTGGGTACATTGTTCCTAAAAATACAACCAATGTTGCTGCTACCAATAAAATATTGTTAATCAACAAGACGCTCTCTCTGGATAACGGTGCAAATTGATTGCCACTACGCATTAAGCTGGCACGCCGTGCATATAAACCCAACGAACCGCCAACCACAATCATTAAAAATATCAAGATAAATAAACCACGCTCTGGGTCTACAGCAAATGAATGCACCGAAGTTAAAATACCTGAGCGCACCAAGAAAGTACCCAGCAAACTCAAAGAGAAACCTGAAATAGCGAGCAATACCGTCCAATGTTTAAACGCACCACGCTTTTCACTCACACTGAGTGAATGCACCAACGCAGTCGCTACTAACCACGGCATGAATGAAGCATTTTCTACTGGATCCCAAAACCACCAGCCACCCCAACCAAGCTCATAATAAGCCCACCAAGAGCCCAATACGATACCAAAAGTTAAAAATGCCCAAGCAACCAATGTCCACGGACGCGACCATCTTAGCCATGTAGAATCCAACTGCCCACGAATAAGCGATGACAAAACAAAAGCAAACGGTACTGCCATTCCCACATAACCCATATACAACATTGGCGGATGGATAATAAGTCCAAAATCTTGCAACAACGGATTAAGTTCACGCCCCTGTGTCGGCACAACATCCAAACGCTCAAATGGATTAGAGGTGAGTAGCAAAAACAACAAAAAACCAATACTAATCAGCCCTAATATAATTAGAATATGATTCAAAACTTGCGTTGGTAAGCGCTTAGAAAAAATAGATACTGCCACACTCCAAGCCGATAATATCAATGCCCATAACAACAAAGAACCTTCATGTGCACCCCAAACAGCAGACACCTTAAACATATCAGGCAACTGAGTATTAGAATTATTAGCAACATATTTGACGGAAAAATCATCCATCATAAAGGCATTCATCAGTAGCGCAAATGACACCGCAATCCAAAAGAACTGCATCCATAATAAAGGTCTGCTAAGTTGCATTAAAGCAACCGACCCGCGCAACATTCCCACACTTGGTAACACCACTTGCAAAACGGCTGCTATCAAAGATAGAATTAACGCAAAATGTCCAATTTCAGGCAACATAACTATAACTTAACCATCGAAAAAATCTATCATTATATCTAAACCGCCAAAGTCAATAACTATATTTGCTTGTTTAGCAACAATGGGTTTTGCGTGATAAGCAACAGATAACCCTGCAATTTTCATCATTTCTAAATCATTCGCACCATCACCTGCCACAATTGCCTGAGACAAAGATATCTGATATTGCCTGCACAACTGGGTAACAAACTCAGCCTTAGTCGTAGCATTAACAATATCACCATCCACCTTGCCTGTTAATTGATTATTCTTAATTGTCAATTCATTTGCATGGTCATGGTCTAAGCCGATATCTTGCGCTAATCGTTGGGTGAAATATTTAAAACCACCTGAGACAACTGCTGTTTTTATCCCCTGCGTTTTAAAAAATTGAATCAGTTCTCTACCACCAGAACTCACCCCCAAACGCTCAGTATAAACTTGATTCAACACCGACACATCCAAACCCTTAAGCAGAGCAGCCCGCTCAATCAAAGACGCATTAAAATCCAACTCCCCTTGCATCGCCCTCTTAGTAATCGCAGCCACTTGCGCTTTAAGATTGACAAAATCCGCAATCTCATCAATACACTCAATATTAATCAAAGTCGAATCCATATCACTGACAAACAACCCTGCCTTAGAAAAATCAAACGCAGGCAAGTAATTAATGTCCACGCCCAATGCCTCGCGTAGGGGTGCGATATTAATTTTCTTATCCATTGAAAAACGAAAATGCGTCGCTCGAGACTCAAACTCTACACCAACAGCATCCGCCATTTTATTGGCAATCACTAAATCTTGGGTATGTAGAATAATGGTGTTCATTAATAGAGATTTTACCCGAGCACACCCTAAAGAATTAATATAAATATAAATCGTGTCATCCAATATATGGGCAAAGGACTACAAAACAGATAAAAATCTAACACCGTAGAATAGTGAAAGACAAAAAAACCCAGTTACGGTTTATTCGTAACTGGGTTTTTTGTCAAAAAATGGTGCGGAAGGAGAGACTCGAACTCTCACGTCTTACGACACTGGAACCTAAATCCAGCGTGTCTACCAATTCCACCACTCCCGCTTGGAAAAGAGCATTATACCCAAATAGAGTTTTTTGTATATGTTAGAATGTGAAACTTTACAACTACGAAGGATAAGACAGTGACAATAAACAATACAGTATCAGCAATAGCAGGAATTTTTATTATGTGCTCACTATTACTTAGCGGCATCAGTTTTGATGAACCAAACTGGCTGTGGTTAACTTTCTTTGTTGGCTTTAACTTATTTCAATCCGCCTTTACTGGCTTTTGTCCAGCAGCTAAAATCTTTAAGGCAATGGGCATGAAAGATGTCAATTGTTGCTAAATAGTTCTTTAGCTTTCAGCATCAAACCAGTTTAATTTTTCTCTGAGTTTAACCACTTCGCCAACGATAATGAGTGTTGGCGCATGAATGGTTTCATTTGCCACTAAATCAGGAAGTTTTGCCAAGGTAGTGGTATGCACTTTATGCTCAGGCGTGGTGCCCTTTTCAACTAAGGCTACTGGCATATCGCCACGCATACCATGTGCTTGCAATTGCTCTGAAAGGTGTTTAGAACCTTTAAGTGCCATATAAAAAACGATGGTTTGTTGCTCAACTGCTAACTCATCCCAAGGCAAATTCATCGTACCATCCTTTAGATGCCCTGTAACAAAGCGACAAGATTGTGAATAATCACGATGCGTAAGTGGAATGCCTGAATAAGTGGAGCAACCAGAGGCGGCGGTAATACCTGGCACAACTTGAAATGGCACGCCATTCTCAGCCAAAGTTTCGATTTCTTCTCCGCCTCGCCCAAAAATAAATGGGTCACCACCTTTGAGACGACAAACGCGTCTGCCCTGCTTGGCTAAATCCACCAATAATTGATTAATACCATCTTGTGGGACGCTATGATTATCACGCTCTTTGCCGACATAAATAAGCTCTGCATCGCGTCTAACCAATTCCATAACTTCATCTGATACCAAACGGTCGTACAAAATCACATCGGCTTGTTGCATTAGTCGTAATGCTTTGAAAGTCAATAAATCTGGGTCACCTGGACCACCGCCAACCAAATAAACTTCGCCCATTTCACTATCAGTGCTCTTATCAAGTTGCGTTTGTAAATCTAGCTCTGCTTCATCGGTCTTGCCTGAGAAAACTTTTTCTGCAACCACGCCTGAAAAGGCTTTTTCCCAAAAATAACGCCTATCTTCGATATTGTTAAATTTGGCTTTTACTTGTGCTCTAAAACTACCTGCCAGTTCTGCCAATTTACCATAAGCGTTTGGAATGGTGCTTTCTAATTTTGCACGAATCAGTCGCGCCAATACGGGTGCTTTTCCTGCTGATGAAATAGCAATCACAATTGGACTTCTATCCACAATAGATGGCATAATAAAAGTACACAAATCAGGAGAGTCCACCACATTCACAGGAATGTTCGCGTTTTTTGCTAAATCTGATACTTGTGCATTTAGCGCCCTATCATTAGTGGCAGAAACAATAAGTACTTGCGACTTAATATCACTTGGCTCAAAGGCTTTTTCAATAACTGTGATTGTGTTGTTTTTTGCTAACTGAGTGACACCATTGCAACACGCTTGCGCAACACAGCTCACTTGTGCATTTGCTTTTAATAATAGGTTAATCTTACGATAGGCAATATCACCACCGCCCACAACCAAACAGGGCTTTTGCGTAATATTAATAAAAATTGGTAAATAATTCATGGAGTGTTATTATAATGTAGTTATGACAAATAAACATCACACCTGTCCTTTCTCGCATCTAATTTTAAGTGGTCGTTGCGGCTGTGAGTTTTCTGCAAAAGACTGCGTGGCTGAAAAAGAATTTGGCACTTGTTTGAATGAAGATGCTTCAAATAACTGTCAATCTCTGTACCGTCATCTAAGAGACAATAGCGATTTTGTCTTAAAATCTCATCATCAATCCAATTTATCAGTTGGGCAGCAATCAAAAATTAAAATGGGTGGTTTGCTTGCCTTGCAAGAAATTATTAGCCACTCATTTGTTGATACAATTGATAATATTACGATATTGGTTGATGCAGTTAAGAAGGAAGTTGGTGATTTTGAAAAAATCCCATTCTCTCAATTAATGCCAAAGATTGCTAAATTCAAGTTTAGAAAACGCTAAATTAATGACGCAAAACCCAAATCTATAAAATACTTTGCTCTAATTTTAATAAGCGTTTCTTAATGGGTAATCCTCCACCATAACCAACCAAATTCCCATCGTTTCCAATGATACGATGACAAGGAATGATTAAAGCAATGGCATTTGCACCATTTGCACTGGCAACTGCTCGAACAGATTTTTCATTCCCGATATCTTTTGCCAATTGCAAATATGTTGATGTCTCGCCATAA
>NZ_CDSC02000154.1 GCF_001298715.1 Bathymodiolus azoricus thioautotrophic gill symbiont | reverse complement strand
TAAAATTTAAAATTAATTATATTTTTTTATGTTAAAATCAGATTTTTTTGAAGTTCCATTGTTTAATTAAGTCAGCCAAAAAAACAAATTTATAACCAACAATAGAGAAATAAATCATGTCTACAACACCAACCTTGACAATTACAGGCAGTGGTGGCAAAAATACTGCTACTAACACAATCACCTTTAATTTTAGTGAAGCCATTAAAAATGGATCGTTTACCGTTGATGATATTAGAATTTCAAATGGCACCATTAATACGGGTTCATTCACCAAAATAAGTGACACGCAATACACCATTGTAGTAACCCCAAACCTAGGTGGAAATCATTCTAATGTTGCCATTACAGTGTTAGCAAACACTTTTGTAGATATTGCTGGTAATACCAATACTACCACCACTAAAAATACAACCAAGATTAGTAATTTAAAAGATCAAGTTGATATTGACGGTAATGACATTGATGCGGTTTTGACGAGTTGGAATGTATCTCATGTAAGTGATGCGAGTAAAGCATTTTATAACGCACGCTCTTTTAACCAATACATTGGCGATTGGAATGTTAGCAATGTAACTGATATGTCTGGGATGTTTGACTACACATACACTTTTAACCAAGACATTAGCGATTGGGATGTTGGCAATGTAACTGATATGTCTACGATGTTTAGGAGCACATACGCTTTTAACCAAGACATTGGAGATTGGAATGTTAGCAAGGTAACTGATATGTCTTGGATGTTTCATGGTGCAGTCGCCTTTAACCAAGACATTGGTCGTTGGAATGTTGGCAAGGTAACTAATATGTCTAGTATGTTTTCTTACATAGACACCTTCAACCAAGATATTGGTCGCTGGAATGTTAGTAATGTGACTAACATGTCTTCAATGTTTGATGAATCAAACGCCTTTAACCAAGACATTGGTCGTTGGAATGTTGGTAAGGTAACTAATATGTATTGGATGTTTGGTAGCGCAGATGCCTTTGATCAAAACATTGGTCGTTGGAATGTTGGTAAGGTGACCAATATGTCTTGGATGTTTAATGATGCAAGCTCTTTCAACCAAGACATTAGTAATTGGAATGTTAGCAAGGTAACTAATATGCGTGGGATGTTTCATAGCGCAGATGTCTTTAACCAAGATATTGGCAGTTGGAATACTAGCAAGGTAACCGATATGTCTTTGATGTTTTATGAAGCAGGCGCCTTCAACCAAGACATTGGCAGTTGGAATATTTCAAGTTTAACAAATGCAATAGATATGTTTTATAATAACACAATGATGAGCACTGCCAATATGGACAACACCTTACGCGGTTGGGCAAAGCTTGATACCGCCGCAGGAGAAACCTCTATTCAGAGCAATGTTGTTTGGAATATCGGTATCATAAACTACACCGATATTACTGCCAAACAATATTTAATAGACACCTATGGTTGGAATATTAGAGGTGGCGCTTTTGATGGTAGCAAGACGATGCTGGGCAGTAATTACGCTGACACACTTAACACAAGTACCACAAAAACCACAATACACGGCCTAGGTGGTAACGATACGCTGACTGGTGGCGCCACAGATGACATCTTAATCGGTGGTGCAGGCGATGATACTTTAACCGGTGCAGGTGGTAGAGATATCTTTGATTACGGTTTTAAAAACGCGGGCAATGACATTATTAATGACTTCACTGCAGGAAACATAAAGACAAATGCCAACGCAGATATTATTGACCTTAGGGACTTGTTGGTAGGATATAGTGCTACTTCTAATTTTAGTGATTTTGTCACAGTGGCTGCCGAGGGCACTGGCACTAAATTGACTATTGATCATGATGGCACTGGAGCATCTAGTAACTTAGTAACCATTATTTTAAAAAATGTTACTTATACTACTAGTTTGTTAACTAATTTGTATGGCAATGGCAACTTAGTACTTGATTCCATTAAACCAACTCTGACAATTACAGGCAGTGGTGGTACAAATACTGTTACTAACACAATCACCTTTAATTTTAGTAAAATCATTAGGGATGGATCCTTTACCGTCGATGATATTGACATTGAAAATGGCATCATTAATGCGGGTTCATTTACCAAAGTAAGTGCAGCTCAATATACCATTATAGTAACCCCAGACCTAGGTGGACAGCATTCTAATGTTGCTATTACAGTAGCTGCAAACACTTTTGTAGATATTGCTGGCAATGCCAATACTGGCATCGTTAAAAATACAACCAAGATTAACAACTTAAAAGATCGAATTGATATTGACGGTAATAACTCTGATGTTGATTTAACCCATTGGGATGTGTCTCATGTGAGCAATGCGAGCAACGCATTTGAGAGTGCAACCTTTTTTAACCAAAACATTGGTAGTTGGGATGTTGGTAATGCAACTAATATGTCTTTGATGTTTTATAAAGCAGGCGCCTTCAACCAAGACATTGATGGTTGGGATGTTAGCAAGGTAACCGATATGTCTGGGGTGTTTCATAGTGCAAATGCCTTTAACCAAAGTATTGACAATTGGAATGTTGGTGAGGTCACTAATATGTCTGCGATGTTTTATAAGGCAAATACCTTTAATCAAGCTATTGGTAGTTGGAATGTTAGCAAGGTGACTAATATGTATTTGATGTTTGGTGATGCAAATGCCTTTAATCAAGACATTGGCCGCTGGAATGTGGGTGAAGTAGTTAATATGTCCTCAATGTTTGATGACGCCAATGCCTTTAATCAAGACATTGGCGATTGGAATGTTGGCAAGGTGACTAACATGTATTTGATGTTTGGTGGCGCAGATGCCTTTAACCAAGACATTGGTCACTGGAATGTGGGTGAGGTAGTTAATACATCTTGGATGTTTACTTACGCAAAAACTTTTAACCAAGACATTGACGATTGGAATGTTGGCAAGGTAACCAATATGCATGCGATGTTTAGTGGTGCAAGTGCCTTTAACCAGGACATTGGCAGTTGGAATATTTCAAGTTTAACAGATGCAGAAAACATGTTTTATAGTAACAAAATGAGCATTGCTAATATGGACAATACCTTGCGCGGTTGGGCAAAGCTTGATACCGCCACAGGAGAAACCGCCATTCAGAGCAATGTTACTTGGGGTATTGCAAACTACACCGATGCCACTGCCAGACAATATTTAATAGACACCTATCACTGGACTATTAATAATGGCGTTTTTGATGGCAGCAAGACGGTACAAGGCAATAATAACGCTGACACACTTAACACAAACACCCTAAAAACCACGCTACACGGTCTAGGTGGTAACGATACGCTGACTGGTGGCGCCACAGATGACATCTTAATCGGTGGTGCAGGCGATGATACTTTAACCGGTGCAGGTGGTAGAGATATCTTTGATTACGGTTTTAAAAACGCGGGCAATGACATTATTAATGACTTCACTGCAGGAAACATAAAGACAAATGCCAACGCAGATATTATTGACCTTAGGGACTTGTTGGTAGGATATAGTGCTACTTCTAATTTTAGTGATTTTGTCACAGCGGCTGCCGAGGGCACTGGCACTAAATTGACTATTGATCATGATGGCACTGGAGTATCGGGTAATTCAGTAACCATTACTTTGGAAAATATTGCCTATACCAGTACATTGTTGGCTGAATTAATTACTAATGGCAACTTAGCGCTTTCCCCAACATCCATAGTCTCAAATATTACCACCACCTCTGCTCTTACTATTAATAATAATAATTTAATCACTGAATTTACTAATCACAGAGTTGTGGTAAATGGTAACGACTTTACTTGTATTAATTTAACAGCTGATTCGGGCTGGGGTAATGCTGGGTCCTTCTCTAATCAGGGTTTTAAAGGTAACGGTGCATTGACTTTTACAGCGGCAGCTGGTACAAGCAGTCAAGGTGTTGTAATTGGATTATCTAATAGCAATGTGGGTCTAGATCGTGATGATAGTGGCTATAAAAATATCGCCTATGCGATTTATCTTGATGCTGATGGCACGCTTGATATCTACGAACAAGGCAATGAAAAAGTTAGTAACTTCAACGGAGGCTTCGCAGAAAATGACATCTTTAAAATCGAGAGAATAGGCACAGAGGTTGAATATTATAAAAATAACATGTTGATATACACATCAACAGTCGTCTCCACTGAGGCACTAAATTTTGATTCTGCATTTTCTGCAGAAGGACAAAAAATTAACAATGTCCAACTGTTTGGCGTTGACGGCACTGCCCCGGTTACTCAGATGAATAGTGCAAAAGTTTTAGAAAGTGCAATCATATCTGTGAAAAGCTCAGAAGTTGGGACTGCTTACTTGATCAAGGAGGGTGAGAACATTAGCACACTTGACAAACTTGAGATGGCAGTAAGGAAAAACACAGGAGCTAAAGTTACAATTAACATTGCTAACACTACACAAAACCTAGACACCTCAGGTCTAGTGGAGGGTGCTTACAAACTTTATGCTATTGATGCTGCAGGTAATATTTCAATTGCTGCCAATATTACGACATCTACTAACGGAATTGTAAATACTACCCAGATAATCAATGTTACTACTGGTAATACCTTAAACGGCACTAGTAGCGAGACATTGATTGGTGGGGCAGGTGATGATACTATCAATGGC
>NZ_CDSC02000225.1 GCF_001298715.1 Bathymodiolus azoricus thioautotrophic gill symbiont | reverse complement strand
CATTTGTTTGCAAAGCGAAAGAAGGACGTTATATTAGAATTGAATTTTTATATCTTTTCAATTTCCTGTTATTAATTTTCCATTTCAGGCAAAAGTTATGCCCCATAGAACATTTAGATTTAATGAATGTTGCTGTAACCCATTTAATGCTGATTTTGATGGTGATGAGATGAATCTTCATTTGCCACAGACGGAGGAGGCCAAAGCAGAGGCACTTATATTAATGGGGGTCAGTACATTGTAAACCAATAAATTTTTGCCAATGGTATGCATCTTCCACATAAAATAATAATTTGTTTATCTTCCTTTAGTAAGTTTCATAATAGATTGCAATGTTTTAAATTTTACATTGCCATAATTTGGAAAAGGAAGGCAGAAATTTCTTGCAAAGGGAAATAATATTTAAAAATTGTTTTGGATTTCACTCAAATAAGAACCTAATTAAAAGAAAAGTGACTTTTAGTTTTACCAATACAGTTAATATAATATTATGTATCCAGATTTAGCTATTTTTATTCTCATTTCAGTCAAAGTCTAATATAATAACTCCTAGGAATGGAGAACCTCTGATTGCTGCTATACAAGATTTCATCACAGGTAAAGTAATAAAAAAACCACAACAATAATATTAATACTGAGTACAAACAAAGTATTGAAAAATAAATGTGACAACATTTAAGAAGCCAATGAGATTAGACCATGATTGATGAAATTAGACACTGGTTTGCAACATGCAGAAAAATATTGGTAATGGGATCTCCACGCAACCCCAAACATTGGTAAATGGGATCTAAACTATACACACAAATTTGGAAAATGAGATGTCTACTCTTCCCACAGATTTGTAAATGGTATCTCCACTATCCCAACAAAATTGGATCTCCATCTCTTTTCAATATTTAGGGAAAGAGATCTCCACTCTGTCCATAAATTGGTCAATGGGAACTCCACTATAATCTTCAACACTACAAATTAGTAAGAGGGCCAGGGTGGCTCAATGAGTTAGGTAGTTGGGATTACCTGACAACTCGTACAAGCCTATCACCAATACGGCGTGGATTCGTGCCCAGC
>NZ_CDSC02000152.1 GCF_001298715.1 Bathymodiolus azoricus thioautotrophic gill symbiont | reverse complement strand
AAAAAAGATTTTGGAAGTGAACGAGGTCTTGGCATGATTTTATTGTCTTGTTAAAAACTTATTATTTTACCATATTTATATCTTTTATTTTTGAAAATGGTATTATGCACATCGTCTAGTTCTGATAGAGATTTATGTTCAATAACAAGAGAATCTGCAAATGAATTTTGTTGGGTGTTTTTCCAAGACATTTTGGGTGTTTTATGGTTGTTTTAGATGGGTGTTGTTTTATCAGGTTGGTGGTTTTTTGGTTGGGTTATGTAAAGGTCTCACAATAAAACTTTTATATATGCATTACATAGGAGCGCCATCATGATTGAAAAATTTCCACCTATTCCTCAGGATTTACAGGTTAAAGTATCATGTATATCTAATCAACACCAACAATTGAAACAGCTTCAATTTGTAGATATGACTGGAACAGATCAGATTAAAAATAACGACTGGGAAAATCCCAAGTATCTTGGCTTTGCAAGTGCCAAAAAATCTCAGCCAAATTTAGAGACAATCTGCCTTTACACAATGGGCATTGCCACATGCGTTGGCATTGGAGTGCTCTTCCAAGGTCAAACACACAATGGCGTTGGTCTCGTGCATTTATCCTCTGATGTGGTACTCAATGAAAATGGCTGTGGTTGCCTGAATGCACTGAAAAATATCCTCGCTACACTCTTGGAAAAAGGCAATACAGTTGGATCATCCATAAAGGTCGTGCAAATATATGATATTGGTGATGCAGATAAAACCAAGTTAATGATTGAACAGATTAATAAAATACTTGATGAATTGAAATATACGAAAACGAAAATTGTGGCCATGCAGACAGATCAACTTGCACCTTCTGCACAAATGGCAGGCAATGCAAACCTTCAACTTGGGCCTTATAACTGCATGACAACCCAAAAGGAAGAAGTATGTAAATAAATCACTTGAGGTACTTTTGCTTGCACAACAACATACAAATAAATACCATACGCACCTTCGCCATCAGCATGTATATGGAAAATTACCCTTTAGAAACGATTTACCCAGTTTAATTTACACTCCCCATTCTTGCATTTTCAAGATTTTTTACGCTTACGCCTACATAGTTTCTTTATTATTCTACTTCTTCCTCGGGCGTTTCACCCTCGTCTTCAGTTTCAGCAATTTTAGCAATGGAAACTAATTTCTCGCCTTTGGCGATTTTGATAAGTGTGACACCTTGAGTGTTTCTGCCAATAATAGACACATCATTAGCTCTTGCACGAACCAATGTGCCTTTGTTAGAAATTAGCATCATTTCATCTTCATCGGTAACTTGAATAGCACCGACTACTTTGCCATTTCTATCGCTGGTCTTAATAGAAATAACACCTGATCCACCACGCGCTTGGGCTCGATATTCATCAAGATTAGTACGCTTACCGTAGCCTTTTTCAGTGGCAGTTAGAATTGGACTTGAATCATCAGCAATAATAGCTGAGACGATTTCATCATCTTTTAATTTCATACCACGCACACCGATAGCTGTTCTACCAACGGCGCGTACATCTGATTCCCTAAATCTAATTGACTTACCATTTGCTGAGAACAGCATAATATCATTCTCTCCAGAAGTAATATCAACCCCTACCAATTTGTCGCCATCTCTGAGCTCAATGGCAATGATACCGCCTTTTCTTGGGCGAGAAAAATTCGTCAGTGATGTTTTCTTACAGGTACCGCTACTGGTTACCATAAAGACAAATTGATCATCAGTGAACCGCTCAACTGGCAAGATTGCATTAATAACTTCATCTTTTTCTAGTGGCAATAAATTAATAATTGGCTTACCACGCGCCGTGCGTGATGCCATTGGCAATTCATAAACTTTGAGCCAATGCACCTTGCCCATTGATGAGAAGCACAAAACGGTATCGTGAGAATTCGCCACAAACAGTTGGTCAACAAAATCTTCATCTTTCATCTTTGTTGCCGCCTTACCCTTGCCACCACGACGCTGCGCTTGATAATCACTCAGTGATTGCGCCTTAACATAACCACCATGCGATAAGGTAACAACGCGCTCCTCTTGTGCGATTAGATCTTCTAGAGTTAGGTCAATTTTATTTTCAATAATCTCAGTGAGTCGCCCATTAGCAAAGTTATCGCGAATTTCAATTAATTCATCACGAATCACTTGCATTAACTTTTCAGGATTTTGCAAAATATCAAGCAAATATTTAATGCCTTCTAACAGTTCATTAAATTCATCAAAAATCTTGTCTTTTTCTAACCCTGTTAAACGATGAAGCTTTAAATCAAGAATGGCTTGTGCTTGCTTTGGTGAGAACTGGTATTCGCCATTTGCTTGCAAACCCATCTCTTCTGGCAAATTTTCTGGCTTAAACAAAGACATATCGCGCTCGCCAATCAAATCTTTCACCACAGTGCCAATCCAAGTCTTAGATGCCAATTGAATCTTCGCCTCAGCTGGGTTGGGTGCTGCCTTAATCATTTCAATAATTTCATCAATGTTAGTTAGTGCAACAGATAAGCCTTCTAAGATGTGTGCACGGCTTCTTGCTTTGTTGAGTTCAAAGATAGAACGGCGGGTAACCACATCACGCCTATGTGCAATAAAGGCATCAATAATACCTCTGAGCGTCATTAGCTTCGGCATACCTCTGTCAATTGCCACCATATTGATGCCAAATACCGTTTGCATTTCAGTCAGCTTGTATAAGTTGTTGAGCATTACTTCTGGCACTTCACCACGACGCAGCTCAATCACCATACGCATACCGTCTTTATCAGACTCATCCCTTAAACCTGTAATGCCGTCAACTTTTTTGTCTTTAACCAGCTCAGCAATCTTAGTAATTAACTTGGCTTTATTTACCTGATACGGCAATTCTGTTACGACAATACTTTGTTTGTCTTCGCCTTCAACATGAGAGACCGAACGCAAATAAATCTTACCCTTGCCTGTTTCGTAAGCTTGACGAATACCAGATGCACCGTTAATAATACCCGCTGTTGGAAAATCAGGACCAGGTATCAATGCTAACAGGTCATCAAGCGTTATTGTGTCTTTATCAATGACCGCCAAACAAGCATCAACAACCTCACCTAAATTGTGCGGTGGAATATTCGTTGCCATACCTACCGCAATACCTGATGAACCGTTTACCAATAAGTTAGGAACACGCGTTGGTAGAACGCTTGGCTCTGATTCTGAACCATCATAGTTGTCAATAAAATCAACGGTTTGCTTATCTAAATCGCGTAATAATTCATGTGAAAGTTTTGTCATACGGATTTCCGTATAACGCATGGCCGCTGCACGATCACCATCAACAGAACCAAAGTTACCTTGACCATCAATTAAGATACTACGCATTGAAAATGGCTGTGCCATACGAACGATAGTGTCATATACCGCAGTATCACCATGCGGGTGATATTTACCAATCACATCACCAACAATACGCGCTGATTTTTTATAAGCTTTGTTGTAGTCATTACCTAACACATCCATGGCATAAAGCACCCGACGATGCACAGGTTTTAGTCCGTCTCGGACATCAGGCAGAGCACGACCAACGATGACACTCATTGCGTATTCCAAATAGGAATCTCGCATTTCATCTTCAATAGTAACTACGGGGAAATTAGGCGTGAACGCTTCAGGATTATCAATGTTTTCAGACATGCAAAAAAGGCTTAATTAAATTGCATTTATTATACTCTAAATAGGGGGATTTCGCAAATAAAAACTGGGACTAACTTACATTAATACCAACATCTTATAAGACAGCCTATTACCACTAAATCCAAACACAATTGAATCAATTCTATCCAGTGTCGATCGTTTGACATTACC
>NZ_CDSC02000467.1 GCF_001298715.1 Bathymodiolus azoricus thioautotrophic gill symbiont | reverse complement strand
GATGCGAATTTACAGAAAGAAGTTTACTTGACCGGATTTTTTAAGGTAATATAATAAATCATAACAACAAAAGAGGTAATCATGCAAACCAAAGTTAATAGTGTTGTTATCCACGCAACAAATGCCACTGGTGCTGGCAAGACCAGCACGCTTAAAATAGGTGATAAAATTATTGTTACCGTTACTCTGAGTGAAACAGTTGTGGTAACTGGAGAGCCTACTTATACTATTAGCATAGGCGGTGTGAATAAAAGTGCCGCTTATGTTTCTACTGCTTCTAACGCTAACACCTTAGTGTTTAGTTATACAATAGCCAGTGGTGATACGACAACAACTGGCATAACTGCCACTACAACTGCCTTATCTTTAAACACTGGCAGTATTAAAGATACTGCAGGCAATGCCATACAATTAGCCACACCAGCAGTAGCCAGTAGTGCAAACACAATAACCGTTGACGCCAAAGCCCAAAATGCTGTTGATTCAGACCCACCAACTGCTTTATTACAAGAGGCGCAACATGGTTTTGTTATCAATGGTGAGGTAGCGGGTGATTATAGTGGTCACTCAGTCTCCAATGCAGGTGATGTGAATGGTGATGGCTTAGATGATTTGATTGTGGGGGCTTATCAAGCCGATTTGAGTGGTAAACCAGATGCAGGTAAATCCTATATTGTGTTCGGCAAACAAGACACTGATGTTATTAATTTGTCAGCCATTGTTGCTGGTACAGGTGGCTTTGTTATCAATGGCGAGTCAGCGGGTGATTGGAGTGGTTGCTCAGTCTCCAATGCAGGTGATGTGAATGGTGATGGCTTAGATGATTTGATTGTAGGGGCTTATCAAGCCGATCCAAGCGGTAAATCAAGTGCAGGTAAATCGTATGTTGTATTTGGCAAACAAGACACCAATGCCATTGAATTATCAGCCATTGCTGCTGGTACAGGTGGCTTTGTTATTAATGGTGAATCAGAGGGTGATTGGAGTGGCTACTCAGTCTCGAGTGCAGGTGATGTGAATGGTGATGGCTTAGATGATTTGATTGTGGGGGCTTATCAAGCCGATCCAAGCGGTAAATCAAGTGCAGGTAAATCGTATGTTGTATTTGGCAAACAAGGCAATACCAATGCCATTGAATTATCAACCATTGCTGCTGGTACAAGCACAGATGGCTTTGTTATCAATGGCGAGTCAGTGGATAATTTTAGTGGCTACTCAGTCTCCAGTGCAGGTGATATGAATGGTGATGGCTTAGATGATTTGATTGTAAGTGCTTATCAAGCCGATTTGAGTGACAAGACAGAAGCAGGAAAATCGTATGTTATATTTGGCAAACAAGACAACGCCGCTATTAATTTATCAGCCATTGCCGCTGGCACAGGTGGCTTTGTTATCAAGGGCGAGTCAGTGGGTGATTATAGTGGCTACTCAGTCTCCAGTGCAGGCGATGTTAACGGCGATGGTTTGGATGATTTGATTATTGGCGCCATATTTGCCGATGCAAGTGGTGTATCAAACGCAGGTAAATCGTATGTCGTGTTCGGCAAACAAGACAACACTACTATTAATTTATCAGCCATTGTCGCTGGCACAGGTGGCTTTGTTATTAGTGGTGAATCAAGGCACGATTATAGTGGCTTCTCAGTCTCCAGTGCAGGCGATGTCAACGGCGATGGCTTGGATGATTTGATTGTGGGGGCTTATCAAGCCGATCCAAGTAGTAAATCAAACGCAGGTAAATCGTATGTCGTGTTCGGTAAACAAGACACCAATGCCATTGAATTATCAGCCATTGCTGCTGGCACAGGTGGCTTTGTTATTAGTGGTGAATCAGAGGGTGATTGGAGTGGCTACTCAGTCTCGAGTGCAGGTGATGTGAATGGTGATGGCTTAGATGATTTGATTGTGGGGGCTCAGACTGCCGATCCAAACGATAAATCATCCGCAGGTAAATCCTATGTCATCTTCGGCAAAACCGATACTGGTGCCGTAAATTTATCAAAACTGGGCAATGAGTCAAAATACACCATTGATTACCTCGGCGATGAAAACGCCAACACCCTTACCAGTACTGCAACCAACAAAGATGAAATCTTTGTTGCTGGCGCAGGCAATGACACCCTAACAGGCAACGGCGGCATGGATGTCTTTAATGCAGGTTTAGGCAATGACACGATCATCATCAACGCCAGCAATATCACCGCACTAAAGCAAACCGGCGCAGGCAACCGTGCCCGTGTTGATGGTGGCGGTGGTATTGACACCCTTAAATTAGAGGGGGTAGGTTTAACCCTAGATCTCACCAAGATCAGCAACAGACGCATTCAAGATATTGAAGTTATTGATATTACAGGCTCAGGTAACAACATTCTAAAACTCAATTTAGACGAGTTATTAGACGCCTCTACTAGCACCAATATTCTTAAAGTATTGGGTGATAGTGGCGATAAAGTATATGCTGCTGGTTTTGGTGATTCAACCATTGATAAAACTGTTAATGGTATCACTTATGATGTTTACACTCATGATGATGCCAATACCAATGTTAATGCCGAACTTTGGATTCAAAAAGGTGTAATGTTAAAAGGGATACAGCGTGGCTTTGTTATCAATGGCGAGTCAGAGGATGATTTTAGCGCTCTACCAGTCTCTAGTGCAGGTGATGTTAACGGCGATGGCTTGGATGATTTGATTATTGGCGCTCATCAGTCCGATCTAAGTGGCAAGCTAGCTACAGGTAAATCTTATGTTGTGTTTGGTAAAACCAACAGCAGTGCCATTAATCTGAGTGCCATTGCTGATGCAAGCAACCCGACAGGAGGCTTTGTTATCAATGGCGAGGCAGCATATGATTGGAGTGGCTTCTCAGTATCCTGTGCAGGCGATGTCAACGGCGATGGCTTGGATGATTTGATTGTGGGTGCTTGGGGTAGTGGTCAATCTGATACAGGTAAATCTTATGTTGTGTTTGGTAAAACCAACAGCAGTGCCATTAATCTGAGTGCCATTGCTGATGCAAGCAACCCGACAGGGGGATTTGTTATCAATGGCGAGGCAGCGAGTGATTATAGTGGCTATTCAGTCTCCAGTGCAGGCGATGTCAACGGCGATGGCTTGGATGATTTGATTGTGGGTGCCTGGGGTGCCAGTCCAAGCGGTCAATCTGATGCAGGTAAATCTTATGTTGTGTTTGGTAAAACCAACAGTAGCGCCATTAATCTGAGTGTGATTGCTAATGCAAGCAACCCGACAGGGGGATTTGTTATCAATGGCGAGGTAGCGAATGATTATAGTGGCTATTCAGTCTCCAGTGCAGGTGATGTCAACGGCGATGGCTTGGATGATTTGATTGTGGGTGCTTATCAAGCTGAACTAAGTGGTAAAACACTGATAGGAAAATCTTATGTTGTGTTTGGTAAAGCCAACAGTAACGCCATTGATCTGAGTGTGATTGCTGATGCAAGCAACCCAACAGGGGGTTTTGTTATCAATGGTGAGACAGCGTATGATTATAGTGGCTTCTCAGTTTCCAGTGCAGGCGATGTCAACGGCGATGGCTTGGATGATTTGATTGTGGGTGCTAAGGGCGGCGATCTAAATAATATAACCAATGTAGGTAAATCTTACGTTGTGTTTGGTAAAGCCAACAGCAGTGCTATTAATCTGAGTGCCATTGCTGATGCAAGCAACCCTTTAGGCGGCTTTGTTATTCATGGCGAGACAGCGGGTGATTTTAGTGGCTTCTCAGTCTCCAGTGCAGGTGATGTCAACGGCGATGGTTTGGATGATTTGATTGTAGGTGCCTGGGGTGCCCCAAGTGGTCAATCTACTGCAGGTAAATCTTATGTTGTGTTTGGTAAAACCAACAACAGTGCCGTTAATCTAAGTGCCATTGCTGATGCAAACACCCCTACAGGAGGGTTTGTTATTCATGGTGAGGCATGGGGTGATCGGAGTGGCTTCTCAGTCTCTAGTGCAGGTGATGTCAACGGCGACGGCTTAGATGATTTGATTGTCGGTGCTAAATATGCTGATCTCAGTGATAAGCC
>NZ_CDSC02000159.1 GCF_001298715.1 Bathymodiolus azoricus thioautotrophic gill symbiont | reverse complement strand
GTGTTTAAGATTGTTAGACCATTACACAAAACCATTCAGCCGATATCTGAGCTTGATGCCAATAGCAAAGCATTGACTTTTATTCAAGCTGGCATCGCTTCTGGCAAAAGTATTGATAGTCGCTTGCAGTTAACTTAGGCGTTGGTCATCGCCTATTGGTAGAGAACGACATGGCCATCGCAGGTATTAATGTGTTTACCGACTATGAGTCCAAGTCCAAGTACAAGCGCCTAAGTCTTGGTTTGGAATACCAGTGTGCTAACTTTAGTGCCAATATCAATAAATACCATATATTTTCAGACGAAAAATTAGTCAATGGTGTAAAGGAGAATGCTTTGTCAGGTTACGATGTCAAACTCAGCGGTCAAGCCCCTTACTTGCCTTGGGCAAAAATCAAAGGCACTTATTATCACTGGGACACTACAACAGGTCCAAACATTAAGGGCAATGTTTTGGGTGTGGATATTGAGATCACACCTTCGGTAAGTTTTGAGCTAGGTTAAGAAAACAACAACACCATGAATGCCAAAAGCTACGGCAAACTCACTGTCAAACTACCACTGGGCAACAAACAAAAATTCACCAATTTTGCTATTGCCAGCAAAGCCTTTAAAGACAGTCGCAAAATGGACCTAGGCGCGCTTGCTTGGGTAGAGCGTAGTAATAAAATAACAATTGAAGGCGGAAAAAAAATATCGTTTAAAAGGCTAACTTACGGACTGATCACCTCACTTAACACAGGCAGAGTCTGGCTTGATAGAAATCTTGGCGCAACAAAAGTTGCCGAGTCAAGTGCTGACAGTGGTGCTTATGGGGATTATTACCAATGGGGTAGAAATGACATCTGTCCAGTAGACTTTAGCGTGCCAACTGAGGCAGAGTTAAAAGCAGATACTACTGATGTTAGTATTACTAATGCTGCTACAGCCTTCTCTAGTTTTCTTAAAATCGCACTTGCTGGTTACCAGATTGAGGATTCTCGAAGGTTCGATATGGGTCTTAACGCCTACTTGTGGACCAAGAATGCTGATAAGTCAGATACGAAGATGGGTCGTAATTTGTTTATTGAAAAGGGGAGTTCTAATTCTAACTTTACGGGTTTCAACAAAAGTTCAAAGGAGGCGAATTCAACCCATAAGTGCAACACTTCCATTT
>NZ_CDSC02000178.1 GCF_001298715.1 Bathymodiolus azoricus thioautotrophic gill symbiont | reverse complement strand
CACCTAGGAAATGCTTGGGGTGCAAGACCCCATTTGAGGTCTTTGCCAAGATGACTGGTAAGGACTATTTTTTAAATGGAAGCGTTGCACTTATGGGTTGAATTCGCCCGGGTCAATATCACTTGATTTTACTTTACTATTTAAATTTCTCTAATTCCTTAATTATAACGCTATCTCCAACTTATCGGCATCTTTATCAAATTTAATGTGCAGTTCACAGTAGCCATTTTCATAACTTATTGCCTGTGATAGGTTATCACTACAAGCACACCCTGCTAGCACTTCACGAAAAAATACACCTGTTTTTAATTGAATAATATTCTCAGATTCAGCACTTGAAAGAATTGCAATCTCAATAGAATCTTTGTCAATATCTCCACTATGATGGCAACACACAGCAAGTGGCAAGTCATCAAGTGTCAAGGATTTAAACGCTTGCTTGAATTTATCATTTTCAAATTTATCACATATCTGTTGAAACAGCATTACGAAGATAAGATAAGATTGTGTGCCGTTGATGCCGCCCTAACAAAACTCTCAAATAATGGATGTCCATCGCGTGGTGAAGAAGTAAACTCTGGATGGAACTGGCAAGCCACAAACCAAGGGTGGTCTGAAACTTCTACCATTTCCACCAAAAAACCATCAATTGAACGACCAGAAATTACCAACCCCGCACCTTCTATTTTATCAATCAAGTTGTTGTTGACTTCATAACGATGACGATGACGCTCAGTAATCACTTCTTTGCCATAAATTTCTCTAGACTTTGAATTACCAATCAAAGCACATTCTTGACCGCCTAAACGCATTGTTCCACCCAAGTCAGAACCTTTATCACGCGTTTGTGTACTGCCATCTTCGTCTTGCCATTCAGTAATTAACCCTATAACTGGATATGGGCTAGATTGATCAAATTCAGTAGAATTAGCGCCGCCCATATTTGCCACATTACGCGCATATTCAATCACCGCAACCTGCATACCAAGACAAATACCTAAATAAGGCACCTTGTTTTCTCGTGCATATTTAACAGCAGCAATCTTACCTTCAACACCACGATTACCAAAGCCACCTGGTACTAAAATCGCGCTCATTTCACTTAGACAACCCACCCCTTTTTCTTCAATTTCTTCAGAATCAAAATAATGGATGTTAACTTTGGTTTTTGTATTAATGCCTGCGTGTAATAAAGCCTCTGAGAGCGACTTATAGGCTTCTGTCAAATTTATATATTTACCCACCATAGCAATATCAACAGCAGCCTCAGGTGAATAAAGCTTGTTAACCACACTGTCCCACTCGCTCAAATCGGTTGGCTTACAATCAATAGATAATTTCTTTACCACAATATCATCCAAACCTTGCTCATGCAGAGCTCTCGGGACTTTATAAATAGTATCAACATCAAGAGATGTGAACACTGAATCTGACGCTACATTAGTAAACAAGGCAATCTTAGCACGCTCTTCTTCAGGCAGCTCGTATTCGGAACGACAAATTAAAATATCAGGCTGAATACCAATACTACGCAATTCTTTCACAGAGTGTTGCGTTGGCTTGGTTTTCAACTCCCCTGCAACTTTGATATAAGGCAATAAGGTTAAATGCACGAATAAGGTATTTTCACGGCCCAATTCAAGACTCATCTGTCTAATGGCTTCTATAAATGGCAATGACTCAATATCACCGACAGTGCCGCCAATCTCAACCAAGGCAACCTGCGCACCTTGTGCGCCTATTTGTGTCAATTCTTTAATTTCATTGGTAATGTGTGGCACAATCTGCACCGTTGCACCCAAATAATCACCACGGCGTTCGCGCTTGATCACACGCTCATACACACGCCCTGCTGTAAAGTTGTTTTTCTTACCTAGCTGTAAGCGTACAAATCTTTCATAATGACCTAAATCTAGGTCAGTTTCAGCACCATCATTGGTAACAAAAACTTCACCATGCTGGAATGGGCTCATCGTACCTGGGTCAACATTAATATAAGGGTCCAACTTAAGCATGGTAACTTTAAGTCCGCGAGATTCTAGGAGTGTTGCCAAAGAAGCAGAAGCGATGCCCTTACCTAAAGAAGAAACCACACCGCCAGTAATAAAGATATATTTTGTTGTCATAAAAAGTGACAAAGTTGAAAGACATATAATACCCTAATCAAATAAACTATTTTTCAATAATTCACCTCAACAAACATAAATTTGTCTGTTGAAACACAAAAGTCTTAGATTCACATCATAAGTGCAACACTCAATTAGTCGGCCAAAGGGTATATTAACCACCCTTAATCCGTACAAGAAAAAAGGAGTGAAACATGCAAAAATATACACAATTGACCTA
>NZ_CDSC02000161.1 GCF_001298715.1 Bathymodiolus azoricus thioautotrophic gill symbiont | reverse complement strand
CTACTTAGAAAAATCGTTAAAAATATAAAGCATGAAAGAAAAAAGCGCAAAATGTCACAGTTAAATTTAGCCATGGCAATGGCGCATGAATCTGTTAGTTTGATTTCTTTTATTGAAACTGGCATCAAAAATCAGAGATTTAACTTGATACATTTAATTAGTATCGTTAAAATTTTAGATATTTAAATTCTAGAATTATTTGAAGGGGTTAATGAAATTTTACAAACAAAATAATGTTATTATCTAATACACACGCCATCGCTCAAGTATTAAACATTAATACAATTGATATACGCAATGTCACTTTTAAAGATGTTTGTACCGATACCAGAAAGCGCATGGACGGCGCTTTGTTTATTGCCCTAGTTGGGGATAATTTTGATGCACACGACTATGTTAATCAGGCGCAAAAAATGGGTGCGGTGGCACTGGTTGTTAGTAAAAAAGTAGACTCAAGTTTGCCTACTTTAGTGGTGGAAAATACACAAAATGCACTTAGCGAGATTGCCACTTGGCACTTGCATAATATTAAGCCAAAAGTGATTGCCATTACAGGTAGTAATGGCAAAACCACTCTCAAGAATATATTGAAAAATATTCTTAAATTAAAAGCACCCACTCTGGCGACCAAAGGCAATCTCAACAATCACCTTGGTGTGCCGATGACCTTACTTAGATTGAAAGAAAAACACCAATACGCTGTCATTGAAATGGGGGCGAATCATTTGGGTGAAATCTCCCATCTGTGTAAGATAGCAAGCCCTGATATTGCAGTAGTAACCAACACGCTTGATGCGCATATTGGTGAGTTTGGTGGTTTTAATAATTTGGTTAAAGCCAAAGGTGAGATTTATTCAAGCCATTGTAAAAATATTGTCAACACACAAACTTCTTTTACAGGCGATGTTAGTTTTGGCGAGGGCGGCAATATTTTTGCTAATAATATCAACAATAACTGTTTTGATTTAAATATCTTTGATAAGAAAGTAAGGGTAATCTTACAACTCCTTGGTAGGCACAATATTGATAACGCCTTGGCAGCCAGCGCCTGTGCTTGTGCGCTAGAAATTGATATTAAGCTCATCAAACAAGGTTTAGAAAAAACACAAGCTGAAAAAGGCAGATTGAATATTATTCAAAAATCTCATTTAACCATTATTGATGACTCTTACAATGCCAGCCCAAGCTCTAGTAAATATGCTTTGGAAGTGTTGAACAGTTTTACTGGCAAAAAAATTGCTGTGCTTGGAAAAATGGCAGAGTTGGGCGATAAATCCGATGCCTATCACCGCCAAATTGGTGACTTTGCAAAATCATTGGATATTAGTCAACTGTATAGTTTTCAATCCGACTATGGTGTACAAAATTTTAACAATGAAGCACAACTACTGACAACACTCAAACAGCACACAGATTGCACTATTCTTTTCAAAGGCTCAAGGGTTGCAAAATTAGAACAAATCATCAAAAAATTATGCGTATAATTTCCCACCTTGTTTAGCAATAAACAACAGTAATTTACGCCTTATTTTGTAATTTTTGTTTAGAGGTGTGAAATACAAAGCGTTTGATGTCACTTAGTATTCTTTATACGACAGCATAAACACATGCAGTAGTTTGGCGCTTATAAACAAAAAAATTGCGCCCGTGGCTCAACTGGATAGAGTACTCGGCTACGAACCGAGCGGTTGCAGGTTCGAATCCCGCCGGGCGCACCATATTTTAAAAAACCCCTTGCGTGAATCTGCAGGGGTTTTTGTTTACACTGAT
>NZ_CDSC02000163.1 GCF_001298715.1 Bathymodiolus azoricus thioautotrophic gill symbiont | reverse complement strand
CCATATTACAATTTCCCTAATCCAAAAATAGAAATTAAAAAAACACACAAACCCCAACTGGTATAATGGTTTCAACCAAAAAACCGCTTCACCCATTGGGTGAAAACACAAAAGACAATCACATCCCTTTTATACACAACCAAACCTTACTGCGTTTATGAAAATTTTAAACTACAAACTGTCCTCTACCAACGAACTTTTAACCGCTCGCATTGGGGTACTTGCTACTGCACATGCCATTAACACATTGAGTTTGTCTAATACCATTGATCAACTGTAATGGCATATTCATTAGAATAATCCACCTCAGAAAATCGCTACTATTCTACTATTTCTTCTGTTGTTTTTCGCAAAAAATCTTTTAATAAAGCCTCTCGAGCGGGTAAAAATTGATTAATCAATGCTGGAGATAGGGTGCCTTGCTCGTCAACATGAACAAAATCTCCACTCTTTGGCCAGTTAACATTCGGGGCAATTTCTGCATTGTTACTGTTGTGATGACAACCACCACAACTCATTGCTTCAGCACGGTTTCTAATCATTTGTACACTGTAATTTGACAAATTTAACGCTGTTAGTTTTTTGCTGATGATTGCGCTTAAGTTTTTGTTTCTGCCGTTAGCAGTATTATCACTTTCATTTGCATCTGATTGGAATTCATTGTAACGGTCATCATTATCCAAACTAAAGCCATTAATAATATCGCTAGCACTAGGGTTACTTGCACGTCTTTCAGGCGCTAACAAGTTATCAACATAAGTACCAAAATCACGATTAAAGTCAAGCCTTAAAGTCTTTAACGAATCTGACTCTGTACTTCTTTTAATAGAGTATGAGTATGAACCTGACTTTGACTCTGGCTTTCCTTCTTTGACAAGGATAGTAGTTGGCGAATCTAATCCCTCTTTATTGGCAAAGAAACCAGTTGACGAATATGGACCTATATTCCAATTGATTGGTAAATCCCCCTTATTGACAAAGAGTTTAGTTAATGGATTGGACTTAACGGTGTCAGCAACAAAAACAACCTCTCCCTTAGTGTTGATGTCGGTTTTAAATTCTCTAAGTTGCCATGGACTCTGTATGAATGAGTTAGAGCGCACTTGACCTGTGCCATGAGTGTAGTGGGTAAAATTAATTACTGCAGGTAATTTGACACCCTTGTGTGTTAAACCTTTGTAGAAGAACCTTTCTAGTTGTACTAGTGCATCTGCTTTGCTCATGTGTCCTATTTTTCGCCAAAAATCTGCTACTGCAAAACATCCTTGCTTGCCTTTACTAGAGTCTGGGTTAGGGTATTCAGCCTCAAAGATTAGAAAGAATCTAGAGCCATTGTTTTTATGATATACAATACGGTATTCACCACAATGTTGCCCATTGTCGGCACTTAGGTCAAAACGATTGAATATTGCGGTTGGCGACATGTCTGAAAGAGAGACCTTTTCATCTCTTTTTTGTAAATCCATTTTTACAAAGCCATTGGTTTTTGAGCCGATGTTAAATGTGTTTAGTAAGCTATCTAGGAGTTTCATGTTTGGCAAACTATCAAAAGGTAGAGTAGCAACCTTATTCTTTGTGACATCGCTACTATTGCGAATGCTTGTGAGTGTTTTAGCAAGTGAGAATTTTTTATCAAAATCATGGTTATCCACACCAGCGGCACCTCGGTTAAATACTAAAGCATTATTAGAGTTTGAGAAATCAGTATCTATTGGAAAATTTATTGATGCTTTGCTTCGCATGAAAACATTCATTAGGCTGTCTTCTCCATGGATGGGTCCGCCTGCAATGGCTATGTTGGTTAAGGCAATGAGGACTATGCTTAATAGAGGAATGCGAATAAAGTTTGTATTAAAAGATGTTGTATTCATTTTAAATTTTACTTTTGTTTAAAAGTTTTCATTATATTGTTAAATTTAGGTTTGTCAAGTTTTGTTAAGTGCGGGATAGTTTTAAAGGGCGTTCAGATCTATTGCATTAATTTATAGGGGCTTTGCATAAATAAGAATGATTAACAAAATCCAATTTTTGCCCAATTAA
>NZ_CDSC02000332.1 GCF_001298715.1 Bathymodiolus azoricus thioautotrophic gill symbiont | reverse complement strand
GTTGTTTGGTGTTCTTATCTCGTTAATAATAACACCAAGAGCCTCCAAGGTGCCTCTGTTAAGCTGAAATTTTAAGTTCATATTTTCTATGGCAGAGGCTTTTATTTCATTGCCTGCTTTTAGATCTAATGTTATGACTACCAATTTTCCTTCGACTTCTTTTCTTACACTGTGATGACTGCCTCTTGCGTACCTTATTTCTATTACCTCTTGATTAAGTGCCCTCCTCCAGTTCCCGTACTTTACTTGTCTATAAGTTAGGTTGTATTTACTAAGGTCAACGGGTTGATTTTGCCTCTCTTTCTCGGCCTCATTGAGCTTCTTCGAAATTTCTAGTTGTACACGCTTTCTCTCTTTTTGTTCTTCTTTGTATGCTTGCTCTTTCTCCTGTCTGAGTTTAGCATTTGCATCTTCTTTTGCTCGGAGTTCGAATAGTGCTGCATTCTTCGCCGCAATGCGTTCGTCTCTTATTTTTTTATTTTCTTCTACTATTCTATTTCTTGCTTCCTCTTGTTTTTGTTCTTTAGCGTCTTTGACAATTCGCCTTGTTTCTCTTTCCTGTTGTTTCAAAACTTCTTCTTGCTCTTTCTTTACGCGTAGTTCATTGATCGTCAATCCAATGCCATTGCGTCTCTTAGCTCTTTTTTCCCTATTTAGACTCGCTTTAGCGGCCTCTTCTTCCAAATCAGAGAATATTTCAAGGCGTTTATAAATGGGGAGTGTTTTATTCAGAAGCATTTTCTTATACCAATCTTGTGCAGTAGCATTTAATAGTGCTTGATCAAAAAGAATGTTGATTTTCTCAATCGTATTTGTTTCAAAATCCTCTGCAACCAGTCTTCCAAGGGCTTCGGTGCCTTTATCTCTGAGATTGGGAACAATTTCTTTGCTCTTTATATAGGTTTTTGTAAAATCTGCACTGTCTTGTAGTATTTGATCAAAATCCTTATTTAGTGCTTCGTTATCGGAGAGTTTTGTTGTTGTATGATTTTCTAAGTATTCTCTTATGTTTCTCAATTCTTTAATGCGCTCACGCTGTTCTTGATCGGCGTTCAATTGCCTGACAATCATCATTTTTCTTGTTTTCTTTGTCTCTTCAAGCTTGGGCCCTTCTTCTAGAGATTTTATTTTTTCATCAGATACAGCAATGAATTTTAGTATTTTTTCTCTTGATACTTTGGCACTGGCAATACTTTGTGTCAAATTATTCATACCAGCAATCGCACCTTGTGTGATTATTGCTTTTTGGGCTTTTTTAGATAGGGTGTCTTCTGTGTCTTGTGCTTTGTTGCCTCTAATTTCTTGGAAATCTTTTTCTAGTTTGAGTGCTTCTTGTTTGAATTTTTCTAATTCTTTGTCACTCCCCTCTTGATCGATGAATCCTATGGTTACTTCCAATTCCTCTGTCAAAGACTCCTTGTCATCCAATAGTGAATCAAATATTTTATCAATCTTTTTTGCTTGACTCTTTGCGAGATCTAAATCTTTGTTATTTCTTTCTAATTGAGCTCGTGCATACCTTGATTTCCCTTTGCCTTGTAGCGATTGGCTTCTTAACTTTGTTATTGCCTTATTTACTGCACTAATCCTACTCACATAACCCTGTTTCAAATTATGTGTAGCTTTCAATTTAGTCTCTAGTACTTTCAATCTACTATTTATTCTTTTTACTTCCTCTTCAGACATGCTGACTATTGCTTCCGTTCTTACTTGTTGATCTTGATTCATTGTCATTTCTACTGCTAGTCGTTCTATTGATAACGCATGTATTTCCTGCTCTATTGCATTTTTCTCTGCTGTTAGCTGGTCTAGTGTTGTTTGCAATTTTTCTTTCTGTGGGTTTTCTTCACCTGATTCTACTGGTGATTCTTTACTTTCTTTTATGGCATTATTTACCTTTTCCAACTTTCCTTGAATATTTATCGTTTCTTCTTCTGCATTAATTATTAGAGACTGGACTCTCTCCAGTTTTTCTATATATTTATCAAGAAACAAAAATTCAGTATCTTTTGTCTCTATTCCTATCTCTTTTCGCTTGCTTGATACAGCCTCGGATTCTACCAATAGCTCTTTTATTGCTTTCGATATTCTTATTACTTCAGCGGTTTTCTTCCTATGTTCACTTGATATTCCGAGTGCCGCTATTTCATCTAAATCGGCTTGGAGCAATTCACCTTCTGCTTCCTGTAATTTTTGATGCAATTCCTTATATAGAATTTCTGTAGCTTCCCGCCGCTCTTCTAGCTTTTGCAACTTAAGCGCTATATCTATTAATTCTTTATCAAACTTTTCTTGTTCTTTTGTTGTTGTTTCTTCTTGTTGCTTTTTCTTATCCAACCTTTTTCTTTCTTCATCTGATGCTTGCTCCGTATCTCCTA
>NZ_CDSC02000496.1 GCF_001298715.1 Bathymodiolus azoricus thioautotrophic gill symbiont | reverse complement strand
AAGAGTTTGTTAAAATCTCCGTTTAATTTCTTTATGACATTCGGATAAGAAGTGGTTATCTCTTCAGGCGAAAACACCTGAAAGAAGATGCCCTTTGATCTTATGTATCCATCATTTTTTCGATCTCCTATATTCCCCCATGGTTTAATTGATTGAAAATCTGACTCAACATAATTCATAATAGTCGTAAATATATCTTCAAATGCTTGCCCATTGGCCTCATGGATTTTTAGCTTGAACTGCTTCCTTAATAAAGCTTTTTCTTGATTATTCATTCCTCTGCCTCCACAAAAACCTTGTACTCGTTGAGGTAGGCTTGCTTATCCACATTAAACAATATTTCACTGGCAGGATACGAATAATCCCCCATCACAAATTTACCGAAGGAATCATCCCACGATTCGTTAAATTCTTCCTCTTTCAGAGAATCCAGTGAACATACCAAGGTTTCACGCACCGTTCGTTGATGTTTAGTTTCAAAATTACGAATCAAAAAAACAGAAACCAACTCTATTGTATCAATTAAAAACGCTCCTGTAAGCAAATCAACTTTGTTATTACGTTGTTTGATCTCTTCCAGCGATTTACCGTGTGAGGTCAAACCGATTTCATTTCTCAGTTCACCTACTTGTTGCCCAATGGTTGCCAAAGCCGATGAAACCTGATTAACCAGATCACTATTGGCATAGCCCATTGAGGAAAATGCTGTTTTCAACACATTATTAAGACTAGGCGTTTTCCCCAGTTCTACCGAATTGCTTGTACAAATTTCTTTGCCCACCGTTTCCAACAAGGCTTTTGCATTTTCCAGCGAGTGGCTAAAATCAATTTCAATATGGGCTTCGATGCGGTCAATAAAGACCTCAAGCACAGACCATCGCCCATATTCCCTGATAACGGCTTTTAGCTTATCCATTACTAGCAATCCTGACTTCGCCGCTCATGAGTTTGGGCAGGAGGGTATCACGGAGGGATTGTAGGGTGCAGATATAGTCATTATTCCGTTGCTGCTTTTCTATCAAAGGTTTCACTTCTTGTGAATATTTCTCAATTTTATCCAATGAAGGAACTGAAAACATTATATTTAAAATATCTTGAGATTTTACTCGTTGATGACTGCCACTTGTTCCCGAGGCCGCCATTTCTAATTCACCTACAGCTTCATTAGACTTAAATAAAAAACAAAGAAATCCATAATACAATTCCTTTTTAGGCTGAAAAACTTGAAACTCTGTCGAGCAAACGGAATTTTCAGCAA
>NZ_CDSC02000117.1 GCF_001298715.1 Bathymodiolus azoricus thioautotrophic gill symbiont | reverse complement strand
TTGATATAGTGTCAGTTGATATAGTGTATCCGAAAATAACATCTAACAGCCGAACCATATAATTTTTCATTTTATTCTTAATAATAACAGGTAGGACAATTTTGGCTATATTATGATTTAGTCTGCTTTCATACTGGTAAGTTCGAATATGAGATATTATAAAATCTATATGCTTTTGATCTATTTTCTCAAATGGTAAGTTGAAAATAATTTTCACCATATGCCAAGCGATATCATCATCTGTTGCACTTTCAATAGTGGTATTTGCTATTGACAGCAATTTTTCTATTGCTTGTGGTTCTTTTTGAATAGAGACTGCTTCTTGAATAGAGACTGCTTCTAAAAAAGTCAATATATGCCGACATTGGAATTCATGTTTGTTATTTAAAGAAAAAAATTCAGCCTCAAAAAGAGGATCCAGCCATAAATGCAATTGTTGATATTTTGATGCTTTTGAAAAAAAATAATTAACTTTTTTTTCATCGCTACGCATATTTTGAATAGTTGTTTCAATGTTGGAGGGTGTTGGATTTTCTAAGGCATTATCAATGTTCTTAAACACATGTTGCATTTTTTGTGTGCCTCTATTTGCCTCTGTTTTCCACTCAGAAATAACATTTTTGAGTTGATTGTAATTATTTTCATCTCTAGAAAAAGGAATTAATTCAATATTAAGATTAGAGAAGTATTCGGTATCAAAATTGCATACTTCTTGCTCATATTTGAAATAAGCTTTTAAATAAAAATGATTATTACCACTTGACTTGGTGGCTGTAAATATACGATCTAAAAGCTCAAATCACTAAGACTATACCCCACAAATAGGACGGTGTAGTGACAAAAAAATTGATTTATAAATTCATCAAACCTTTTATCTGTGTATCTTTTTATATATTTTTCTTTTGTGAAAACAAGGCTTTGTTCATCACTTATACAACCATGTATTTTGTATAAATTATCATTCTTAATATTGCTCAAACTAAAGACATTCTTAATATTGTTCAAACTAAAGACATTAATGGTAATATTGTTATTATCCATTAATTTGTTAATATATCTATCTGCATTAGTGGTAATAAAAGTATTAGCTAACTCTTTTAAATCGCGGTATATAGTCAATTTTTCATCATCTATATTAATATTGTTAGCTTCACCGTCTTTTAATGATTTTTTTAATTCCCCCATAAATGCATCTCTTGGAAGGATATTATGGCAAATACTAATAAGTTTAATTTTGTCGCTTTCTTCAAGCATAGAATGTTCACTTATGGGCGTTATTTCCCCCACTTCTCTGCATTTTCTAACTAATTTTTTAGCCAATGTATCCCAGTCATCACAGCCAATTAGTCTAGACACTCCAGCACCGATAAAAATCGCCATTGTTTCATTATTGATAGCTTTCTTTATTCCAAATGGTAATGATGGAATGTCTTTTATCTCTATATGATTTGTCATTATATTATCGCTTCACAACGGTGAATTCAACCTATAAGTGCAACACTTCAGTTTAAAAAACTAGTCTTTACCAGTTAACTCAGCAAAAACCTCAAACGGGGTCTTATACCCCAAGCATTTCCTAGGTCTATTATTCATTAAATCTGTTGTCTCAAGC
>NZ_CDSC02000070.1 GCF_001298715.1 Bathymodiolus azoricus thioautotrophic gill symbiont | reverse complement strand
GGGGTTTTATAATCTACATCATACTGTCCGTTTCTCACAGTTTCCTACTCTGTGACATTTACTACTTGAAATTGATCAATGATATCTTGCTTTATTTTAGTAGACGAATTTCTTGGATTATATTTAATTTGAACTACTTTTTTTCCTTGTGCATTAAAATAGTTTTCCACATCTTGATTATGAGGTTTTCTACCCCAATCTTCTCCGATAACAAACAAATCTGCTTTAACATCTTTGCAAATACTAAGATAGTCTAACTTATGATACGGGATTACAATATTCACACAGCGTAACGCTTGAAGCATTTCAATGCGCTGCTCAAGTGGAATAATAGGAATATTGGGTTTATACAACCTAACCACTTCATCAGAAGCAATGCCAACAACAACCGTATCACCCAGTGAGGCACAATATTCCAATAATGCCAGATGACCAACATGCAACAAATCGAATGTACCTACTGTATATACAACCATTGTTCTGTTTAACTCCTAAATTAAAGTAATTTTCATTATTTTCTATAGAAGTTTCCAACTATAGATGCTTGTTATTCCAATTGTATAAATAGCAAGAATGTACACATTGACTGAATTGCCAGAGAGTTTTGGCGTTTTAATTTGCGATACATTTAAAGCAGCAAGTCCTAAACCACTAACATAAAGAATGGTAGAAAAGACTCCATGACTAAAAACACCTTCAAATAAAAAGATAAAAACAAGTATTATATTGTTGTTATCAAGCGCCAGTCCTGTGTATTTCGCCCCACCAGCAAGACCGAAAACGCTAAAATAACTCAATCTTATTGCACTGGCAGCGAGCATTATAAAAGCCCCAAATAAAAACACAGGCTCAAATTCCCCATAACTCAGTAAAAGAATAGCTGGAGCAACGCCATAACTTACAATATCAATTAATACATCAAGCTGACCACCAAATGCTCGGTCGTTACCTGTTCGCCCTTTCATTGTTCTTGCGATGAGACCATCTGCCCAATCAAATGCAACAGCCCAAATCATGCCAATCATTGCAGCGTAATAAACGCCTAATATACTGAAATAAATGGAAAATATTGTACAAGCTAACCCTGAAAGGGAACACAGGTTGGGAATGTCTTTCACATAAGAAAGAATGGTAGGTTGTAATTCTTGAGACTCTATTTTATCTGTCGTCATATCAGCCCTAAAACTCTTGATTATACGCCTATTAAAAATAACAGCAAGAAATCCTTGTATCAGTAGGATTGATTAACAAAATTCAATTTTTACCCAATGGGGATTTCTTCAAATCTTGTTCTATCAAGACTAAGGTTGGGTTTATCCTCCTAAAGGGCTATTGGGTATCATTGGAAAAATCGCCAAGTAAGCGAAAAGTAAATTTATGATGATTCCTATTTACCCACAAGGGAGGCTACACATTGAAAAGGTTTCAACTAATATGATTATTTTTTAACACTAATATTAGGCGCGATACTTTCTTCAGGTGGTTCATAATTTGGGTCATTTGGATTCATAAAAATAAACCCGTAACCACCTTCGGTATCAATCTCATCAAAGTCAACCACCATACCCTCTAACAATTCCTTCTGTGCGTAGGTGAGTACATATTCAACACCGTTTGATTCTAAATGAATATCGCCATCTGAGCGCTCATCAAAACCCATTAAATACTGGAAGCCATCATCGGTTTTATCAACCGCAAAACGCATCGATAAACCTTGTGCATCAGGGTTTTGTGTAGAGAGTCCGATTTCTTCAGCGGCACGCTTAGTAATTATAATCATAGTTTATTTTTCCTAACAAAGTTCACAAATTGCTCAACCCAACGATTGCCACCCACACTACGCAAGTGTGTATAAGTGGCTAATAGGTTGTGCGTTAAAATACCATCACGCTTATTATCCACACCCACGCCACGTAAAACCTTGTACGCATAACGGGTTTTAGGGTTTATATTTTTAAGTTTCGAATAATGAAATTCGTGTGCATAAATCTTGCCAGCAACATTTTCCCAAGGATGTTCGTTGCACGGCTCTAATTGCACATACCCTCTGCCAATTGGTTTGGACGTCATCACCGTGTTGGCCTGAATCACACCAACCATCTTGTGAGATTTTCCTTGATGGGTGATTTCTCGACTGAGATACATTAATCCACCGCATTCCGCATAAGTAGGCATCCCTTGTTCTATTTTTAATTTAATATCATCAAGCAAGGATTGATTGTCACTTAGTGATTCAAGTTGCATTTCTGGAAAACCCCCACCAATAAACAAACCATCACATTTTGGCAATTCACTGGCTTTCAATGTATCAAAATATTTGATTCTAACACCTAAAGATTTAAATATATCTAAGTCATCTTGATAGTAAAAACCAAAAGCTTGATCCTTAGCCACACTAATTGTTAGATTGCTAGAGGCAATAACTGACACTGGCGTATTGACCGATTTCTTCTCACCACCTAAAGACAAAATCTTGTCTAGGTCCACTTGGTCAGCGATTATCTTGCCAGCACTGTTAATAAATTGTTGAGATTGAGTCAACTCATTGGCTGGCATAAGCCCTAAGTGGCGCTCATCAATAATCAACTCCTTAGAACGACGAATAGCGCCTAAAACACGAATATCTGTGTAATGCTCAATGGCTTGGACAAGCTTTGATTCGTGACGCTCACCAGCAACCTTATTAAGGATAACGCCAACAATATTAACATCAGCATCAAAAGTTTGATAACCCATTAATAGCGGGGCAACACCACGGGTAATGCCGTTACTATCAATCACTAAAACAACATTTGCATCCAATAGTTTCGCCATATCCGCATTGGCATCACCCCCTGTAGTACTCATGCCATCATACAAACCTTTGTTACCTTCAATAATTGCGATATCACTTTGCTGTTGATGAAATAACTCGCTAATTTCATTTTCAGACATTGTATAAAAATCTAAATTGTAGCAAGGGTTGCCACTGGCTTGCGCCAACCAAATCGGGTCAATATAATCAGGTCCTTTTTTAAATGTTTGAACTTTGAGCGTGCGGGCTTTGAATGCGGCACACAAACCTAGACTGACAACGGTTTTACCTGAGGATTTATGTGCAGCGGATAGATAGATAGATGAGGGCATACCTCGTTATAGAGTGTTTTTTACTTGGTTTTATAGTGAGGGTCTGAGATTTCATCTGCAAGACTTTCAGGCAAAAATGGCAGGAATTTCACTAAAAAAGTCACCGCAATGAGTGCCACAGCAACACCACCAATACCTAAAACGATTTCAGCAAGCGATGGTGAATAAGCAGCAATATCGCCATAACCTTCTAAGATTTCTTTACCTGGGAACATTTCCATTGGGTAAGCTTGGCCACCAATGATAATCACATACAACTGAACAACACCACCAATCAATACTAAAAGTGAAGCCAAACCCAAAGTAGAACGATTGCCCCTAAGTGCTGGATGGTAAATTAATGCCATTGGAATTAATCCACCCAAAATAATCTGAGCGTACCAAAATAAAGGTGTATAAATATGCTCGCCAAATAAAATAAAGTTTTCAATACCGGCATTCTCAGCTAAATACATACTACCTAAGTGTTTAACTGCAACAAAATACATAACTGCCGCTACAAACACACCTAATAAATTACCCAGACGATTAACAATCGCATCACCCAATGGACGCTCACTCCATTTGTAACTTGCCATTAAAATCAAGATAAAGAAAGCCAAACCAAAGGCAAATGACATAATAATAAACATTGGCGCCATAATCACCGCATCATACGCTTGACGCGCTACTAAAAAACCAAAGATAGAGCCTGTACCAGTGGTTAAAATCAAGCGCCAAGTAAATGCTATTAAACCTGCTTTGAAGGTAAATTTATTTAATCGGCGCTCAAACATCATCCACAAATACACCGCAACAACAACAAAGAAACCGTTATATAAAATAATATTCCAAGCAAAAATTGACTTAAAGTTATATTCTGTCATAGCCACAATTAGGCGATCAGGACGACCCAAATCAAGCACCAAAACCATTAAACCACCCATTAATAACGCCAACGATACCAAGCCTGACAAACGAGACAAAGGTTTATAAAGTTTCTTCTGAAATACCGATGCAATTGAAGCAACATTAAGTGCCCCTGAGGCAGAAATAATTAAAAATAGAGCAAATACATGTGGCATACCCCATACAAAACGGTTACTCATGCCAGTCACATAGTGTCCATGATGCTCTATAAAATATACACTACCCAATGTGGCTAAAATAAAAATGCCTAAGCCTGCAATAAGTGCATAAAAACCTAAACTCCTACCTTTTATTTGTTGATAACGAATATTCATAATTGCTCTTTAAACCTTTTAAATTCCGCTATAGCGAATACCAGTATTCAGATTTAAATCTGCTCTGATTTGTGTAGATTGAATTTTCTTGAGTGTTTGATTAATCTTACTATTAGCATCATATAAATCGCCAAAAATAACACCATCACTGCTTACCGCTTCAGCACAGGCTGGTATGCCACCTTTATCAACACGATGTACACAAAGTGTGCACGACTCAACTGTGCCTTTGCCGCGGGGCATATGTTCTTTTTGATTGCTTAAATCTTCATGCACAAATGAACGCGAACCATAAGGGCAAGCCATCATACAATAGCGACAACCAATACATAAGTGCTTATCCACCAACACAACGCCATCTTCGCGTTTCATTGAAGCATTAGTTGGGCAAACATCCACACAAGGTGGTTGTTCACAGTGCTGACACATCATTGGCAACATATCAATCTTACCAGTGGTTTTATCTCTCACTTTAACTTTTTTAATCCAATCTGGCTTTTGAGCGCCCGTAGAATGCGTTTCACTGCCCCAGCCATTCTCTTCTTGACAAACATTGACCATATCATCAATATTGGATTCAGTCAATTTGTTGGTATCAATTAACATCCCCCAACGCTTTTCGTTAGTCACCGGACTATCCTCAGCGGCAAAAGTTGTTAGCGTGATACCGCTGGAAATCGTTGCTACACCTGCTGTAACAGCCGTTGTACTCTTAATAAAATCGCGACGATTTAGCTTTTTACTCATTATAAATCCTCTTTTGGTGTAGTGCGATGACAAGAAAAACAATCTAGACTCGTGCCTACTTTTTGATGGCAAGTTGAGCAAAATTGCTCAGGTGCATTAATTGGCACATACTCGTCATTCTTAGTGGTACTATGACAATCAACACATTCCTTTAACGAATTACGCCGAGTGCGGATACCTTGATGCACTGTCTTATCGCGTTTATGCAATAAAAATTCAGGGTGCATTTTTCTAATCTCAGAAAGACTGGGGTGAATACCTCTACTCTTACCTTCATTTTTTAACTCAGTAGCTCTATCACCAAGATTAATGTGTTTATCAACACCATATGCAAATACACTGGTAACTGTTAGGGCTAAAAAAACAATCAGTAAACGCTTCATAATCTCTCTCTATCTGGTTAATTATTCACCAAGTCCCATTTGAATGTAGCCTGTTGGGCATACATCGGCACAGATATGACAACCAATACATTTGTTGTAATCAGTGTCAACATAACGACCTAGTGTTGCCTGGTCTTTCTTAACCTTAAATACTGCATCTTGTGGGCAATACATCACACAGTTATCACATTCAAAACACAGGCCACAAGACATACAACGACCTGACTCAGCCTTTGCCTCTTCTTCACTATAACCAATTAAGCGTTCTTCGAAGTTACCAAGCACATTGTCAACATCAACCGTTTTATGGTTTCTTGCATTACGCTCTTCATTATCAAAGTGCCCTAAGAATAATTCTGTATGTGGAATGATTGACGCAAATGAACGGTCTTCATAGTTATGTACTGCATATTCTGCAGAGTCTGTCGCTTCACCAAATGCACCCTTCTCATACTCTGTAGGCGATAAATCCCACTCATTGAGTTTGTCCATTAAATCAAAGTAGTGCACATCAACTTTACTACGAGCTTTTTGGCTGTTACCAGCAAGATAGTCATCAATACTATCAGCCGCAATACCCGCTTGACCAATCGCAGTGGTTAACAAGTGTGGACGAACCACATCACCACAAACAAAGAAGCCTGGCTTGTTTGGCACTTGAAAGTTCTTATCTGCATCAATAAAGCCACGCTCATTAAAGAACGAATCATCCATACCTTCAGCGTCAACGCCTTGACCAATCGCAGATACAATTAATTCGCACTCAATATCAAACTCAGAGCCTTCAATTGGTGTAGAGCCATCTTCTTCCAAACGAACCATGCGCAATGCAACAGCACGACCATCGTTATCTGTTACTACCTCCACAGGTTGTAATTGCCCTTGAATTTCAACACCTTCACGGTTTGCATCATCAATTTCTTCTTGTGCTGCTGGCATATTTTCAATGGTTGAGCGTGTTGTTAGTAGTACATCTGCACCTAAGCGCTTAGAAGTATCAACTACATCGTGCGCTGTATCATCAAAAATAACACGCTCAGGACGGTCCTTTTCGGCAATATTTTCAATGTTACCCAAACGACGCGCAACAGAGACAACATCGATTGAAGTATCGCCGCCACCGATACAAATCACTTTGCCTGTGATGTGCTTTAAGCGTCCTTGATTATAGGCTTCAAGAAATGCAACACCTGATACACAGTTACCTGCTTCACCACCTGGAATTGGCAGTGAACGACCACTCATTGCACCGATGGCAAATAATACTGCATCGTAATCTTTTTCTAATTTTTCCATAGAAACATCAACGCCAACTTTAGTGTTCATTTTGATCTCAACGCCTGTTTCTATAATACGGTCAATTTCGTGCTTTAACACATCGCGTGGTACACGATAATCAGGAATACCATACATCATCATACCGCCCAACTGGTCATATTTTTCAAATACAGTCACACTGTGACCTTGTTTGCGTAATTGTAATGCTGCTGTTAAACCACCACAACCGCCACCAATAATAGCAACTTTTTTGCCTGTATCTTTAGCATCAAATTCAAATTTATAACCTTTTTCTTTTGCAGTATCGCCAATAAATTGTTCTACCGCATTGATACCAACTGTGTCTTCAACTTCATTACGGTTACAGCCGTCTTCACAAGGCGCTGGACAAACACGCCCCATTACTGATGGAAATGGGTTTGCATCCGTTGAACGACGAAACGCATATTCCTGCCATGATAGATCGCCAGAAGGCTTTTCTATACCACGAACAATATCCAACCAACCACGAACATTGTGACCAGAAGGGCAAGAGCCTTGACAAGGCGGCGTTTGGCTCACATAAGTTGGACATTTATGCGATTCATCATTTTGAAAAATCTTTTGATTCCATGGCACGCTACCTTGGTCGTCACCCTCATCCTTAAACATTCTAAATGTGTGATTGTCGCCTTTATAAATTTGTCCGTATGGGTTTTTTTGCATATCAAATCTCCTTATTTATTCTGCAGTTTCTGTTTCTACTGATGCTTCTTCTACCTCTTCGGATGGAGAATCATCTGTTTGTGGTTTGTCCATAATAATTGCCTCACTCACTAACTGATGAGCACTGACAATCATATAGGGATCAAAATCAAATTTTGGTAACACTTTGCTGAACTGTGATTTACAGATTGCACAAATGGCAACCAGTGTATTAACAGCGTCAGTTTTTTCTACTTCCTTCAATGCTTGCATTCTCGGCATAGCACCTTTAATACGAATCTCCATTAAATCATCTGTTAATAAGCCACCACCACCGCCACAACAAAATGTTGATTCCATAATCGTGCTTCGTTCCATATCCACATAGTTATTACAAACAGCTTTAATCACTTCACGAGGAAGGATAAATTGACCATTTGGAATACCGCCCATATTAGTCGCCCGAGCAACATTACAAGAGTCGTGGAAAGTAACTGTTCTATCGTCATTAGCGGATTTATCAAATTCTAACCTACCGCGTTGAATTAAGTCGTGTGTGTATTCAATAATGTGTTGTGGTTGTGGGTAGCGAGAATCTAATTGCTTTTGTAATTTTGCACTAAATTCATCACTTGCACTTGCACCAGCACCTACACCTGTTAAGGTATTCCAAAAACTATATGCCACACGCCAAGCGTGCCCACACTCACCCACCATAACACGAGAAACCTCTAAATCAAGCGCCGCTTTACGAATTCTCAAAGCCGCCTTACGCATAATATCGTAAGAACCAATAAACATACCAAAGTTCGCACCTTCAGATGCATAAGAACTCATGGTCCAACTAACACCATCTTGATGAAAAACTTTGCCATAACCGATCAAGCCATCAATATGCGGTTCAGCAAAGAAATCTGCTGATGGCGTGATGAGTAAAATCTCTGCACCTTTTTGGTCTAACGGGTATTTAACTGCAATGCCTGTTTCTTCTTCAATCTCTTCTTCAAGGTCAAGTAAAGTATCTCGCAAGGCTGGCTCAGGCAAACCTAGGTTGTTACCTACTGTGATTGCCTTACCTAAAATTTGGTTGCAATATTTTTGACCAACACCAACTGCATCTAATACTTCACGAGCCGCCATTGAAATCTCAGCAGTATCAATACCATATGGGCAAAATACACTGCAACGGCGACATTGTGAACACTGATGAAAGTAGTTATACCAATCATCCAACATGGCATCATCTAGCTCTTTAGCACCCACTAATTTAGGGAAATATTTACCCGCAAAAGTAAAGTGACGACGATATACACTTCTGAATAAATCTTGGCGCGCTACTGGCATATTTTTAGGATCGGAAGAACCCAAGAAATAATGACACTTATCAGTACAAGCACCACACTTTACGCAAGCATCTAAGAAAACTTGAACAGAGCGATATTTAGACTTAAGATCGCCCATTTTGTTAATTGCCACCTCTTGCCAATTCTCAACTTTCTCACCTGGGAAGCCTAAAGGTTTTTGAAATTCTTCAACGGATTTAAACGGGCCATCACCAGCCATAACACCTTCGTTAATCTCAGGAATTTCTAAATAAGTGGGTAATTTTGGTACTTCGAAATCTTTTGCCATGTTATTCGTCCTTACCTAATGTTTCATTTAACCTAACTTCCTGCTCTTGTTCTTGCTTTAGTGCCCATGGTGAAATGTGTCGTTTTTTGCGTGCATTATCAACTTGATTGCGTGTTGGGCTAAAGAAAATACCTGGCACATGTAATAATTTTGAAATTGGAAAAATTGCTAACAATGAAAATGCCAAGAAAATATGCACCAAAAAATGCACTTCTGTTGGCAAATTAGCCCAATCAAAACTCAACAACCCAGAAGCAAAGCCCTTTACCATAATAACATCCGTATGATTACTAGTAAATGTCATCACCACGCCACTCACACCAATCACTAACAATAAAAGTAACATTAAATAATCAGACGGTGCTGAGATATAACGAATACGCTCAACAGCAATACGACGACCCATCAAACCAATTAGCCCGATTACCATTGCAAATGCTGCATATTTAAATGGCTGAACCAATAAAAATATCTCAGGCAAATCACCTGGCCAGAAATAACGAGCATGACGGATTAAAACCAATAACAAACCTACATGGAACAACCAGCCAAACAACCAAGTCCATTTATTAGATTTAAATAAACTTTCAAATAACACGACTTCGCGTGCTAAACGCATAACCACACCTGTTTGTGTCAACGGAGTTGGTGCAGTTGGAATTTTAAGAGGGGCAGGCGTAATCCAATACTGATAAATTTTCCTTGTCATTCCAACAAGAAATATCACTAAGGATATATAAAATAAAGCCGTAAAAAAAATACTTACTACAGACATATTGTTCTCAAAAAATTCAAATAATTAGGGAGGCGTCTATCTAAAAACAGACGCTTCTTTTAATATTCTTCCAAGAAGTCTAAAATGCGAAGCTTTGACTGAAAAACAGTATAACTAATACGGCAAAAGTCAATAACGAGGCAATTTAGATTTTTTAGAATGAATATTTAGATACAACCAGTAGGCTTTGGTAACCCTGCAAAACGACAACCTTGCTTACCAGGACCGTATGGGAATAAAGAATAAAGATACTTAGAGTTGCCTTTTTCTTTACCAAATTGTTTACCAATTGCTTTTGTTAATACACGAACCGCTGGTGCAATCTGGTACTCTTCAAAGTAATCACGCAAGAAATTAATAACATCCCAATGCTCTTCAGATAAATCAATATCGTCACCTTTTGCCATTTCTACAGCAATTTCTTTTGTCCAGTCTTTAAGGTCTACCAAGAAACCTTCTTCATCTACTTCTGCGCCTAAAATATCAGCCATTTTTTACTCCTTTGTAATCAGTTGAAAATTCAACTCTTTTTAAAAAATAATTCACCTTAAAGAATCAAACTAAGCAAAACTTCGACTTTGTATGAATACAAAAAAAATCCAAAGCCTCAGCAATACTACTTATTTGCTTCTTTTAAACGAATTTAAACCCACGAAACCGTAGTCCCGTACTCCTCAACTAAATCAACAAAACCTGCGTAATCAACTAATTTGATATTATCTGCAACTTTTGATGAAATTCCTCTTGCATCAACATCTTCTTGCAATGCAAAAACTCTACCCTCAGTAGCAAGACCAGCAAGCATAGATGAATTTTCGTTATTTGCAGCAGAAATCACACCGTCTTCAATCAACAAAATAACACTTGTGTCATCAATTGCATTCAAACAAGACTTTAGTGAGTTGCGCTCAAAAGATGATTTGTTTACTGTATGTAACATATTAAAACTCCTTAAAAACTTAGACATACGTCTTGTTCAGACAGTATTTTAGTAAGTTCAACATTAGAAACCACTTTAATACTTGGTTTTTCTGCCCAATCATCATCTTCATCTTCCCAGACTAAAGGCATAAGGTCGTCTAGACTCAAACCCCTTTCCTCCAAAGATTCTGCCGATACATAAAACTGGTTAATATCATAATCGCCAAGCGCATGAAAAGTCTTAGAAAAGTTTTTCATACCAATGCCTTCAGGGTTTTGACCTTCAACAAGTTGATACACACCATCATCAATAAATGATAAAGAGACATCTTGATCAAAAGCAGCGGCAATCAATACCACTTCTAACGACTCTAATGCATACACACTACCATAAGGTGCCCTACGGTTTAAATACATAAATTTCTTTGTGCTCATACTAGTCTCCAAATACCACCAAACGATCAGACTGAATACCCGCTTCAATTAACTGACCTAAGCCTGAAATACGAAAAGCTGGATGGATATTATTACCATCAATACCATTCTTACCCGCTTCACCTTCATCTAACATGCCACGACGAAGCGCAGCAGCCACACAAACCACCAACTCAGGTTCGCCTTCAGCATTCTTAATGTCTAGACTAGCCCAATTATTAACCACATTGCGATCGTCTTGTGGTGGGATGGTGAAGCGTGATGCGTTATCTACGCCATCGTGATAGAAAAACACACGGAAAATCTCGTGTCCTTTAGCAATCGCTGCTTTGGCAAATTGATACGCGGTATCAGACGCTTGGTGCTGATAAGGGCCTTCGTTAATTTGAATAGAAATCTTCATTTAAACGCTCCCTAGAAACGGATATAAGCAGATGAATTTAGCTGGTGACGCGTACCTTTCCAGTCAGAAACATGGAATTTAGTAAATGGTAGTCCAGTCTTTTCAAAAAATGCCGGCCAACCGATACGATCAACCCATTCACCAACTCTTTCCCAGTCACGAGCATCGCCTTTATAGACTGCTAAAATTTTCTTAACCACTGCACCAACTTCCGGCCATCTTGGCGGGTTGTTTGGCAGTCCTGCTGCTACTAACTTTTGGAATGAAGGTTTAGAGCGAGCATTTGAGTGCTTACCACCGATCCAGATAGCAATCTTAGAATGCTCAGGGTCATTAATTTGCATTGGCGGACATGGTGGGAAACATGCACCACAACAGATACACTTCTTCTCATCAACTTCCAATGTTGGTTTGCCGTTAACCATCGCTGGACGAATCGCAGCAACTGGACAACGCGCAACAACCGTTGGGCGTTCACAAACATTAGCCACTAAATCGTGATTAATCTTAGGTGGCTTAGTATGCTGGATATTAATCGCAATGTCACCATGACCACCACAGTTAATCTGACAACATGAAGTAGTCATGTGTACACGGTTAGGCATTTCTTCTTTAATAAATTCACTATGCAAATCATCCATCAATGCTTTCACAACACCAGATGCATCAGTACCTGGAATATCGCAGTGTAACCAACCCTGTGTGTGTGAAATCATTGATACCGTCGGACCTGTGCCACCTACTGGGAAACCAGCAGATTCTAGCGCTTCAATCAAAGGATTGACCTTTGCTTCAGTGTCCACCATAAATTCAACATTTGAACGAATGGTAAAACGAATAAAACCATCGCCAAACTCATCAGCAATATCTGCTAATTTTTTGATCGTGTAAACATCCATTTGTCTTTGTGTACCACAACGAACAGTCCAAACTTCTTCATTGTGCTTTGAAGTATGGTGTAATACACCTGGACGAGGACGGTCATGAAAAGCCCACTGACCGTAGTTACGACGCATGGTTGGGTGCATGTATTGAATAGGATCAGGACAGCCTGATTCGATAGGCATTCTTACTGGTTCAGCCATAATAGTTTCTCCTTAATAGTTTGTGTAATTAAAAATTATGCGTTTGCTTCGGCTTTATTCTCAAACCACTTAACCGCTTCTTCGTCCCACTTGTCCATACGAACATAAGACATATAGCGTGGTGAATCAACCATATTTGGATTAACATCTAAGCCAATACCTTCCATAAAGTTAACAATACCAATACGCTCAATCATTTCACCAGTACGCTCGTGTTCTAGCGCATTCTCAGCAAAGAAGTCAATAACTTCACCTGCTAATTCTTCAATTGCTTCGTAGTCTTCTTCAGTTTCAAGTTTCATAAATGGAACAACAACTGTACCGAATAAATCACCAATTTTCAGTGTGCGCTTACCACCCATACAAATTGTTACACCTTTGTCATCACCTGTTGCTAAGATTGCGCCTTCTGATGCGTCTTTAATATAGTGATGCGTCAACGGTGAAGTTACATTTAAACAATGCATACACTTAACACAATTTTTATTATCAATTGTCAATGAAGTGTCGGCTTCAACTTTCATACATTGTGTCGGACAACGAGAAGTAATGTTGTCAACAACATAATCCATACCTTTATCAGCAACCATGGCTTTCCATGCGTCTTGGTTAATTTTAATATCATCTCTCCAAGTACCAATAGTTGCAAAGTCTGAACGCTCAATAGAGTTCATACAGTCATTAGCACAACCTGAAACTTTAAATTTCATTTTATATGGTAATGCTGGACGGTGCATATCATCAAGGAATGCATTGACTAATGTTCTAAGTGCTGCCTGCTCATTAGTGTTTGACATTTCACAACGCGCTGCGCCCACACATGACATACCCGTACGAACCGCAGGACCCGCACCACCCATATCAAAGCCAATGTCGTTAAGCCCGTTAAAAATAGTTTGTGTGGTTTTTTCAGTTGCGCCTTGGAACATAATATCGCCTGACTGACCGTGAAAAGCAATCAAACCAGAACCGCCATTATCAACAAAAGTATCACACATATCTCTTAATAACTTAGATGTGTAGTGCATACCTGCTGGTGGTTGAATTCTTAAAGTGTGAAATTCACCTGCATCTTTAAATTTAAATTCACCATTCTCGTCTTTAAGCTCGTTAAAACGTGGGATTACACCACCACCGTACCCGATAACACCAACAGTACCACCTTTCCAGTAACCTTTTTTAGTTACATACGATGTTTCTAATGTTGCCAGTACATCACGAACCATGCTTGCACCATCATGATCATCTTGTGCTAAACGCTTAAGACCTGTTACAAACGAAGGCCAAGGACCATTTTCCAACTCATCAAGGTTGGGTGTGTTATATAACTCTTTTGCCATTTTATTTCTCCAATAGTTTTAATAAATTTCCTCGTCCTCAAGAAAAGGAAATGTGAACGGAATAAATTATACGCAAGATGTAAGAAAATCCGCTATTTATTGGTGATTTATTAGTGGTATTGGTGACTATCCCTTAGGGGGTATAAAGTAACAAGAAGTTGCACTTATTTTTTCAAAATCAGTGCAATAATAATAAAGCCAACGCCAGTTAGTATAGGGGCAATAATGGCATTAGCCATACCAACAACGATCATGCTAATTGCAATTATTAGGAGCGATATTAACAAGTATTTCATGCTAAATATTCATTAACTTTAGTGGCAACACCGCGTCCTTCATTAATTGCCCACACGACTAATGATTGACCACGACGGCAATCACCTGCGGTAAAGATACCTGTTTGAGAAGTAGCATACTCACCATAGTTGGCCTGGTAATTACCACGCTCATCAAGTGCGATATTAGCATCATTACTCAAATAGTGTTCAGGAGAAACAAAACCCATTGATAGCAACACTAGTTGTGTATCCCACCTTTTTTCACTGCCTATCTGTTCAATTAACTGTCCATCTTTGAAATTAACATTCACTGTATTAAGACCTATAACTTTGCCATTCTCATCTTTGACGAATGATTTAGTCATTAGATGATATTGCCTTGGGTCTTCACCAAATACTTTTTGGGCTTCAGCATGTCCATAGTCCACACGATAAATCAATGGCCATAATGGCCAAGGGTTATTGTCTGCACGAGTTTCAGGTGGCTGACCCATGAGTTCAAAATTTACAATTGATTTAGCACCCTGGCGTAATGCTGTACCAATGCAATCAGTGCCAGTATCGCCACCACCAATCACAATCACATCTTTGTCTTTGGCTGATAAATCAGAATTATCAGCGCTGCCAGTATTTAATAGGCTTTGTGTGCTCTTGGTTAAATACTCCATCGCCAAGTGCACACCATCTGCATCACGATTATCTACTGGTAAGTCACGAGCCTGCGTTGCACCTGTAGTGAAAACCAAGGCATCAAAACCATTTTGTAATTGTGTAACACTGACATCTTTGCCTACATCCACATTAGTAATAAATTCAATACCCGATTGTTTAAGTAAATTCACACGACGATCAATTACATCTTTGCCAAGTTTCATATTAGGAATACCATACATAAGTAAACCACCAACGCGCTCAGCACGCTCAAACACGATAACATTATAACCCAATTTATTAAGTTCTTCTGCTGCTGCCAAACCTGCAGGACCAGAACCAATCACTGCTACTTTCTTACCTGTGCGGTGTTCAACCTTCGTTGGCTGAATCCAGCCCTCTTCAAAACCTTTGTCAACAATCGCCTGTTCAATATTCTTAATAGTAACAGCTGGGTTGTTCAACCCTAATACACAGGATCCTTCGCAAGGTGCAGGGCAAACTCTGCCTGTAAACTCTGGAAAATTATTGGTCTTGTGTAAGCACGTTAATGCGGCCTGCCATTTATCATGATAAACCAAGTCATTCCATTCAGGAATTAAGTTATCAACAGGACAGCCGTTATCTGATTGACAAAACGGCACACCGCAATCCATACATCTTGCACCTTGTTCTTGCAAGTGTAGCGTATTATGCGCACCTGTGAAGATTTCACCATAATCTTTAAGTCGCAATTCAACAGGACGATAACCCTCTGTTTTTCTGTCAAATTCCTTAAAGCCAGTTACTTTTCCCATCGCTCTTAAACGCTTAAATACAAAGTGTGTAATTATGCCATAAATTCGCCTTGTCTAGTAAACATAATCACTGTATAATTGTTGCTTTTTACGACAGAGAAAGAAGGGGGAAATCCGATGAATTTAATCGACCAAATTGAAAAAGAACAACTAAGGACAGATATTCCTGAATTTTCATCAGGTGATACTGTTGTTGTTCAAGTTAAAGTACGCGAAGGTGAACGCGAAAGATTACAGGCATTTGAGGGTGTTGTTATTGCGAAGAAAAATCGTGGTATCGGTTCAGCATTCACAGTAAGAAAAATTTCTCACGGTGAAGGTGTTGAGCGTATTTTCCAAACACATTCTAAAATGATTGACTCAGTTGAAGTCAAGCGTCGTGGTAAAGTTCGCCAAGCGAAACTTTATTATCTTCGTGGTCTTACGGGTAAAGCTGCAAGAATTAAAGAAAAGTTGGCAATTAAGAAATAAAAAATCACCATTCTTACAAAATACCGACAATCAGTCGGTATTTTTTTGTTTGTAATATTTTCAAAGTGAGGAAAGCCTTGCCTTCCTCACTTTGAAAATATTACTTTTACTTGGTATTTTTATCTAAAATTCAAGCATGAAAAACAATCCGATACTTGTTGATAAATTTCTTGACCATTACTGGCTCTCATCAGGCGTTAGTCAAAATACGCTATCGGCATATCGTTCTGACCTTAAATTATTCTCAAGATGGTTGGGCGGTTCGTTAACAAAAATTAGCGATAAAGATATTAACGCCTACTTCAAGCATCGCAATCTCAACCCTGCAACACAAGCGCGTATCTTAACTTGCTTGCGAGTGTTTTATCAATATCTTGTTACTCAAAAAATAATGAGTAACAATCCATGTGAAAAATTACACCACCCGAAACAAATACAAAAATTACCTATTTTTTTAAACATTCAAGAAGTTGAACAACTGTTAGACACGCCTGATAAAAAAACCATTTTTGGACTGCGTGACCGAGCTATGTTAGAGTTACTGTATTCTTGTGGATTGCGTGTTTCTGAACTGATTAATCTAAGTTACCACAATATCAATCTGAATGAAGAATACATTCGACTTCATGGCAAAGGCAATAAAGAGCGTATGTTGCCGATGGGCGAAGTGGCAATAGATTATTTAGGTATTTATGAAAATAAATCCAGACCTTTTTTACTTAAAAATGGACAAACTGATGCTTATTTTTTAAGCAATCGTGGTGCGGGGATGAGTCGACAAAATTTCTTTTATATTATTAAGGCATATGCCATTAGAGCAGGTATCGACAAACCACTATCGCCCCACACTTTGCGTCATGCTTTTGCCACACATCTGATACAAAGCGGTGCAGACTTGCGTAGTGTGCAATTAATGTTGGGACACAGTGATATTTCCACGACACAAATATACACCCATATTCAAAATACTCAGCTTAAATCACAACATAGCAAGCACCATCCTCGCGGTTAGTTGATCATTTTGGCAATCCTAGCCAAGATATATGGGGTTATAAGTATATTTTTTCAATAGATTAAATATATTGAACTTCCAGTATTTCATAAACAATATCCCCTTTAGGGGCTTTCACTGTTACCTCATCGCCCTCTTCATTGCCCATTATGCTACTGGCAATTGGACTGTGACAAGAGATTTTTTTTTGGCTTATGTCAGCTTCATCTTCACCAACAATCTGATAGATTATTTCACACTCATCTGTAAGATTCATTAAAGTAACCGTGGTGCCAAATACACATCTTCCATCTTGATTGAGTTTACTCACATCAATGACTTGCATACATGAGAGTTTTGACTGAATCTCTTTAATACGCCCTTCAATAAAACCCTGCTCTTCTTTGGCGGCGTGATATTCAGCATTTTCTTTAAGATCACCATGTGCACGGGCTGTGGCAATTTCTTCAACAATGCGTGGACGCTCAATATCTTTCAGATTTAGCAATTCTACCTCTAAAGCTTTGCTACCGGCAACAGTCATTGGGATAGTTTGCATAAAAATACCTCTAATTGTTTAATGATTGTATTGTTCTAACAGAAATTTCATTATGCGTTCTTAAGCCATCAAGTATAGCAAAAGCAGCAGCTACTGTCGTGGTACAAACAACTTTATGCACCAAAGCTTGTTGACGAATTTCTGCAGCATCTTCCACACCTTGCGTGTCTTCTGTAGAGTTAATAATCAAATCAATCTCATCATTCTTAATCATATCAACAATATGTGGCGAACCTTCAGATACTTTATTAATCGTTTCGCATTCTAAGCCTGCATCAGTTAAGGCTTCTTTATTGCTACGCGTTGCAACTAAATTAAAACTTTGCGCTATCAAGCGCTTGCCCAGCTCAACCAAGTCATCACGGTCTAATTTACGCAAACTAATAAATACCTTGCCTTGTGTGGGTGCACGAGAACCTGCGGCAAGTTGCGCCTTATCAAAAGCAGAAGCAAAATCATCACCCACACCCATTACTTCGCCTGTTGAACGCATTTCAGGGCCTAAAATTGGGTCAACACCCAAAAACTTATTGAATGGAAATACGGCTTCTTTCACGCTAAAATGTTGTGGAATAATTTCTGTTGTAAAGTTTAATTCTTTTAATGTTTTACCTGCCATTACGCGTGCTGCAATATTAGCCAGTGGTGCGCCGATCGCCTTAGAGACAAATGGCACGGTGCGTGATGCACGAGGATTAACTTCAATAATATAAATTTCATCGTCTTGATAAGCAAGCTGTGTGTTCATCAAACCAATTACATTGAGTTTTTTTGCCATGGCAATTACTTGCTCACGCATCTCATCCAGCACATCATTTGGCAAAGAATAAGGTGGCAATGAACAAGCCGAATCACCTGAGTGAATACCTGCTTGCTCAATGTGTTGCATAATGCCACCAATCACCACATCCTCGCCATCAGAAATAACATCAATATCTACTTCAATCGCATGATCAAGGAATGAATCTAACAACACTGGTGAGTCGTTCGAAACTTTTACTGCGGTGTGCATATAATGCTCAAGATTGTCTTTGTCATAAACAATTTCCATTGCACGACCACCCAATACATAGGATGGACGAACCACCAACGGGAAACCAATACCATCAGCAATGTCTTGTGCTTGTTCTAATGAACGCGCCGTACCATTTAGGGGTTGTTTTAGCTCTAATTCTTGTAGCATCTTCGAAAAACGCTCACGGTCTTCTGCCAAATCAATAGCATCAGGGCTGGTACCGATAATTTTTGCACCGCTCTTTTCTAAGGCGCCAGCTAATTTAAGTGGCGTTTGTCCACCATAATGCACGATGATACCATCTGGGTTTTCAATATCAATCACTGCCAACACATCTTCAAGCGTTAATGGCTCAAAATATAAGCGGTCAGAAATATCATAATCGGTAGAAACCGTTTCAGGGTTGCAATTCACCATAATAGTTTCATAACCATCGCCACGCAATGCTAAAGATGCGTGTACACAACAGTAGTCGAATTCAATACCCTGTCCAATACGGTTCGGTCCACCACCCAATATCATAATCTTTTTCTTATCGGTCGGGTTGGCCTCACATTGTTGTTGGTAAGTAGAATATAAATATGCCGTTTGCGTATCGAACTCAGCGCCACAACTATCAACGCGCTTAAAAACAGGCTTTACATTGAGTGCTTTGCGACGCTCACGCACAGATGACTCACTGCAATTACACAACTGCGCTAAGCGTACATCAGAGAAACCTTTGCGTTTTAACAAAAATAATTCTCTAGCATCAATATCAATAATATTGCTACCATTAACTTGCATTTCACTGGAGACGATGTCTTGGATTTGTGCCAAAAACCATGGGTCAACTTTAGATAAGTCAAATACTTCGTCCAAACTCATGCCTAATCTAAATGCATCGGCTAAATAGAAAATACGCTCGCCGCGTGCAGTGATACATTCTGACCTAATTTTATTTTTAGCGTCATCAGCACCCAAATCAACCATTGGGTCTAAGCCAACTTTGTCGGTCTCTAAACCGCGTAAAGCCTTTTGCAAAGACTCTTGGAAAGTTGATCCTATTGCCATTACCTCACCCACCGACTTCATTTGTGTGGTCAAGCGGTCCTCGGCTTTAGGGAATTTTTCAAAGGCAAATCTTGGAATTTTGGTGACCACATAATCAATGCTTGGTTCAAATGAAGCGGGGGTTTTACCGCCAGTAATATCATTGTCAAGCTCATCTAAAGTATAGCCCACTGCAAGCTTTGCAGCCACTTTAGCAATAGGAAAACCTGTTGCTTTTGAGGCTAAGGCGGACGAACGAGACACGCGTGGATTCATCTCAATAATAGTCAGGCGACCGTCTTCGGGATTAAGTGCAAATTGCACATTCGAGCCACCTGTATCCACGCCAATTTCTCTAAGTACTGCCAGCGAGGCATTACGCATCACTTGGTATTCTTTATCTGTTAAAGTTTGTGCAGGTGCAACCGTAATTGAATCACCCGTATGAATACCCATTGGGTCAAAATTCTCAATTGAACAAACGATAATACAGTTGTCTTTGGTGTCACGCACCACCTCCATTTCGAATTCTTTCCAGCCTAAAATCGACTCTTCAACCAACAACTCATTCGTTGGTGATAAATCCAAACCACGCTCACAAATCTCAACAAATTCTTGTTTGTTATAGGCAATACCGCCACCTGAACCACCCATCGTAAAGGAGGGACGAATAACGGTTGGAAAGCCCACGGTTTCTTGGACAGCAAATGCTTCTTCCATATTATGTGCAACTGCTGCTTTAGGCATATCAAGACCAATTTTAAGCATTGCTTCACGGAACAAATCACGATCTTCTGCTTTATCAATGGCTTCTTTCTTAGCACCAATCATCTCAACGCCGTGCTTTTCTAATACACCATGACGCTCTAAATCTAGTGCACAATTTAGTGCAGTTTGTCCGCCCATAGTAGGTAACAAAGCATCGGGTTTTTCAATTTCAATGATTTTTTCTACCGTACGCCACTCAATCGGCTCAATATAAGTCGCATCTGCCATTTGCGGGTCGGTCATAATAGTAGCAGGATTAGAATTGACCAAAATAACACGATAGCCTTCTTCTCGTAATGCCGTACAAGCTTGCGCACCTGAATAATCAAATTCACACGCCTGCCCAATAACAATAGGACCTGCACCAATAATTAAAATACTTTTTATATCTTGTCTTTTAGGCATTATCTATTATTTAAAATTCATCATCTTCAGGAAGATTACCGTTATATATATCATGCTTACGCTTTTGCAAATAAGAAGAACGAACGGCAACATATGGGTCATCTGATTGTCTAATCAAATCAATTACTGGTAATAATTTAACACGCGTATCAACAGCCTGCAGCGCAATTACACCAGCCTCTTGTGCAGTCTTTAATTTTTCAGTTCGTTCCACCCTTTGAGCAACATCTACCACCTTGCCTGCTACATCACGCAATGTTGAAGGGCCTAATACCGGTAACACCACATAAGAGCCCTCCGGTGTACCCCAGACTGCCAGCGTTTGTCCAAAATCTTCCTCTGTTTTTTCTAGGCCCCAGTCACTTGCCACATCAAATAAACCAAACAATCCCACAGTGGAGTTAATCAAAACCCTACCCAATGTACTAGCACTATTAATTAGTTCAAACTGCGCAATCTCATTACCCAATGTGCCAATATCACCGATATTAGAAGAAAAATCACTCACTCGATTTTGCACTGGTTTAGCTACATTCTCTTGATAGGATTTAGCAACTGGTTCAAACAATGTCTCATCTAAATCTTGGTTGAATTCAAAGATTACCCTGTTGGTTTCTTCAAATGGGTCAAACTCTTCTTCAGCTATGACTATCATGCTAAATATTAAACACAAAGAACTTATTAATAAATTTTTCATTGACTAATCTCCTGTATAAATGTATCAAATAAATGGCTCATATCATGTGGTCCTGGCGATGCTTCGGGGTGTCCTTGAAAGCCAAATGCTTTCTTGCCGGTCACTCTGATACCTTGAATGGTATTGTCAAATAACGATTTGTGTGTTACCTCAAGATGGCTTGGTATATCATTGTACGATACAGAAAAACCGTGATTTTGTGAGGTAATCATCACCTGTTTAGAGCTTAAATCTTGTACAGGGTGGTTAGCGCCATGATGGCCAATCCCCATTTTCTCAGTAGTTGCACCATTTGCTAGCGACAACAATTGATGACCTAAACAAATGCCAAACATTGGCATATTTTTTTCCAATAAGGTCTGAATGTTTTTAATTGCGTAATCGCACGGCTCAGGGTCACCTGGACCATTAGATAAAAACACACCATCAGGATCCATTGCCAAAACATCCTTAACTGGCGTTTGAGCATTAACCACCGTTAAATCACAGCCACGGTCAACCAACATTCTTAAAATATTTTTCTTTACACCGTAGTCATATACAACCACTTTAAATTTTGCATCAAGTGGGTTAAATTCACCCTTTTCAAGAGAGTAAGAACCCTCATTAAATCTATATTGCTTAGTGGTTGAGACTACCTTTGCCAAATCCATATTTTTAAGACCTGCGAATGCTTGCGCCTTAGAAACTGCTGTGGCTTCATCGATATCCTCACCTGCAATAATACAACCTTTAAGCGCGCCTTTCTCACGCAGATGCCGTGTTAGCGCACGAGTATCAATATCACTAATGGCAACAATATTGTTAGCAGATAGATATTCATCCAGTGGCATTTCGCTACGCCAGTTGCTATGTAGGAGTGGCAAATCACGAATGATTAAACCTGAGGCATAAATTTCTCCAGACTCTTCATCAACTAAGTTAGTGCCAGTATTGCCAATATGCGGATAAGTCAGTGCTACAATTTGCTTGGCATAAGAAGGGTCAGTTAGGATTTCTTGGTAGCCTGTCATTGAAGTATTAAATACCACCTCGCCAACTGTATTGCCATTAGCACCAATTGATTTTCCTTTGAAAATCTGACCATCTTCTAATGCTAATAAGGCAACTTGTGACACCAAAATACTCCTGAATAAAAACTTGAGAAATTTTACCACAACTGATGTGTAATCTGATGTCAAAATTGATATAATGACCTTAATTATTTTAAAGGAAAATGTTATGAATATCACGGTTGAAAACATTAAATGTGGCGGTTGTGCAGGCACAATTACCAAAAAACTTAACGCAGAATTTAACACCGATAGTGTTAAGGTTGAGGTGGAACAAGGCGTTGTCAATATCAATATTGAAGACAACAAACGCGATGAGGTAACTAAAGTTTTACTTGGCTTGGGCTATCCTGAAACCGATTCTGTACACGGCCTTAGCTCCGCAAAAGCAAAAGCAAAATCATTCGTTTCTTGTGCTATTGGCAAGATGGATAAATGATTTTGCAAGTCAATGGCTCACCATTAGAAATTGACGACAAATCAAGCGCTGCTGATTTAATTACAAAGCTTACACTCCAAAACCAACGCATTGCATTAGAAGTCAATAGAGCAATTATTCCTAAATCTAGGCATGCTAAATTCACCCTAAATGAGGGGGATATTTGTGAGATTATTAAAGCAGTTGGTGGCGGTTAAACCATCCACTCTTTTTTGATTTCATCATTAGAAAACGGCTTAACACTCAGTGTTTGCATAATACCAGAATCCAATCTTACTTCTACATCCACACTGTGCTTATCTCTACCTTGAGAATAGCGTGCTAATATTTTAGCGGCAATTTGCAAGTCTTCTTGATTTGGTTTGCCATCAATCAATGCCAACGGACCATTACAACTAGTTGGATATAGATTTGCATATTGGTTACGATAGCCTTCCAGGAATTTAACTTCACCTTCTTCTCTAGCAACAATCATTTTAAAACGAGGATTTGGACGAATGTGCCTACCCACTTTAAGCATCATTAAGTCATCAAGTTGATACTCGCGATTACCGCGTGATTGCCACATATCCACCAGTTTATCCGAATATTGTTTATCCGTTAAAAAACAACAACCTCCTGCTGGCGTGGCATAATCTTCAAAGCCGTACTGCTTAGCTAAAGCCATTTGTGGTTTGCGCGTCCTACCTGAGAAATCTAATAATTTCTCTCTATCCACCCAACCTTCAATTTCTGCTTTGGTTTCTGGCAGGTGCTTGGCACACAAAGGTCGCAATAATAAGTCATTAGCGCCTGACTCTGCTTGCACAATCGGCATGGTCTCTTTGCGTTGAGACATAGGGCGTTGTCCCATCACCTCACCAGTAATAATAAAATCAAAATCATGCTCAAGCATCCACTGCTTGGCTTTTTTCACCATAAACCCCTTACAATCAAGACAGGGATTCATATTCTTACCATAACCATGTTTAGGGTTTAGAAGGACATTACGATACTCTTCAATCACATCAATAATATGTAATTTAATACCTAATTGCTCTGCCACCCATAGCGCATTATTGCGTTTTGGTTTGTCTTTTTTTTGTTTGCGAATGGCGTGGGTATGTCCTTCCACACAAAAGCCTGTAAAAAAGTTAATACCTTCCACATGTATGCCTTGGTCAAGCAATAATTTAGTGCTTAAAAGTGAATCTAATCCTCCTGAGATTAACGATACTGCTTTTATTTGCTTACTCATTTTTTATTTTCTAATTCCATTTACTCGACACCAATCCTCTTTTTGCACTACTTTTAACTTTGAAAAATACTCGCCATAGGCATCCAATATTGTCTCCAATTGCTCGTGCAAGATACCCGACAAAACAAGTTGCCCGCCCAGTTTAACCAACTTAGAAAAGTGTTCACACAAGCCCACTAAAGGTTTTGCCAAAATATTAGCAATCAATAAGTCCGTTTTTTCCAACTGCCCCTCATCATTAGTGTGTAGGGCAATAATTTTAGCCTCTTCTTGATTATTTTCAATATTACTGCGTGTAGCAAGAACCGCCTGCGGGTCATTATCCACACAAAGAGCTTGATTAGCGCCCAACTTAACAGCAGCAATTGCCAAAATTCCTGTGCCCGAACCATAGTCAATGACGCTTTGCCCTATAGGCGGGTTCTCATCCAAATACTGCAAACACAGATCCGTAGTTTGGTGTGTGCCAGTGCCAAATGCTAACCCTGGATCCATATTAATCACTACCGCGCCATCAGGCAATTGAGCGCTATCTTCCCACGATGGACAAATCCAAACACGCTTGCCAAATTGCATTGCATGGAAATCTTTTTTACACTCATTTTCCCAAACTCTGTCTTTCAATAAAGAAAAAGTTACTTTATCAATACCGCAAATTTGTTGCAAAGACTCTTTGATAGCGCCCTCATCAGTGCCAATAGTAAACAATGCAGTAACTGTTACATTCTGCCATAAGGGCGTTTCACCCACTGGTGGCTCAAAAATCTCATCGTCAAATGTATCACTAAAAGTAACCGAAACACACTCTAAACCCATTAAAACTTCACTGACGAAATCAGCCTGCTCCTTTGAAGTATTAAGTGTCAATTGTATCCAATCCATAGGCGTTAAATTATACCTATTTAAAAGCACTTATAAAAACCAAGTAAATGACCAAGGCAATGCCTATATAATATCGTCTGATTTAGAACATTTAAAAGGAATGAAAAATGGCATTAGAAAGAACTGGAAATGGATATTTAGTTGACCCAAGCATCTGGAGTGAAGAAGTAATGTTTGAAATGGCAAAAGAAGACGATATAGAGTTAACTGAAAGTATGGTGAATCAAATTATGGTAGCCAGAGAATATTTTGCTGAGAATTCATCAGTCCCGCCCATTAGAACCTTTGCTAAAGTTGTTGGCATTGACAAGAAAATCTTATTTAAAGAATGGTTGACTGGTCCAATGAAACCCATCACTAAATACGGTGGCATGCCACAACCAACTGGCTGCGTCTAACATATCAACAAAAACCCATAAAAATGGTTTTTATGCTTGCAATTTATAAATTTCTTGCATAAGAAAGAGAAGGCATTTTCAATGAGTGATTTACAAAAATATATTGACAAAAGAAAAAGCAAAGGTATAAAATTTTCTAAAAACTGACGCTTACTCAAGAGAATACATTGCCAAAAAATTAAGCACTAAAAAATCCTCAATCTCAAGAATTGAAAACCATGCTGTTGATATTAAAATTTCCGCTTTGTAAAACTTTGTTCATGCGATGAACAAGAAGCGGAGGCAGGGGTATTTATTTTGACATGATTTTAAAAAACTATTTTTAAATTTTATAAGGCTTAAAAACTATAGAATCCAATAAATCTTGACCCAGTTGCTTAAATAATTGATTTTTTTGATCAAGTGGTGCTTTTCTTGACAACTGAATAAAAAGACCAATATTATTATTGTTTGGGTGCATGCAATACATGCCATAAACTTCAAATATTGTATATTGCCCATCTCTTTTTGCCCCATAATCTTTACTTGATGCAATATGTTTAACACATGTTGCGCCTTTATGATTATAAGAGTTTATAAACTCAGTAATGCGTTCAAATCTACCGGTCTTCAAGGCTTTTTTTTCTATATCTTTAGCAAAAGACAGAAATTTTTCCTTGTTTATTTCTTCAGGTAGGTTAAAAGTTTCAACAGTTGTGATTAATGTTTCATCTTTATTTCTATTGAATAACACTGCTTGATAAGTGTGCTGTCTTACTATATCCCATACTATATCCCCAGAAGGTATAAAAGTCATTCCCGCAATCGCAACATTTTGACCACTATTACCCCGAACTTTATCAAAGTTTGGGATTGATACACAAGATATAGTAAAAATACATAATACATAAATGATTATTTTCTTCATAGATACCCCCTCACAGTTTCTTTCATTAGTAATTTTTCCTTTTCGCCTGTTACATCAAATAGATAAAAACTTACAGTACTTGTAGTAATTGAAGATGTAGAAGTAATTTTGTACTTTTTCCCGGCTTCTAAGGTTATAAACATTTCATGTTTTGCGCTTAATGGGGAAAATATAGATAGCGATTGCGAATGCACTTTAACAAAATGCTCTCCTGGCGTTAAGTAGAATTTATTTGCGAATCCACCATTCACCACTACGGTTGTAAGAGAATTATTTGCGAGTGCTGAAAAAATATTAGGAGTGACTGTGCCTTGTAACACTGCATTATTAGTAGATTTTGTACCAATGTATTCAGGTATAGACGAACAACCAATTAAAAAGAATAAAATTGGTAATGTTCTAAATATCAATTTAATCATAAATTACATATTATACTT
>NZ_CDSC02000143.1 GCF_001298715.1 Bathymodiolus azoricus thioautotrophic gill symbiont | reverse complement strand
CCCGCATTAGCGGGCTTTTTTTATTGACTATTGAAAGCTTAAATTTCAAGTAGTGAATTTTCTTTTTCATCTAATTTTTCATCGATTGATTTAATAAATTCATTAGTGAGTTTTTGAATGTTTTCCTCTGCTTTATGTGCTTCATCTTCTGAAATTTCTTTATCTTTTAACAATTCTTTAAAATCAGAATTGGCATCACGACGAATATTGCGAACAGCAACTTTTGTCTGTTCGGCTTCGTCTTTTACTATTCGTACTAATTCGCGTCTGCGTTCTTCAGTGAGCGGAGGCAGAGGAATACGCATAACTTGACCAAGGGTTTGTGGATTTAGCCCTAAATCAGAGGTGATGATGGCTTTTTCAACGACTGCTACCATTTCTTTTTCCCATGGTGATACTTTAAGTGTGCGAGAATCTTCTGCACTAATATTAGCAACTTGTGAAATCGGTACCATCGAACCATAATAATCAACCTGAATTTGTTCAAGTAGAGAAGGGTGTGCACGACCTGCTCTAATTTTACTAAAATCATTTTCTAATGATGCAAGGCTTTTTGTCATGCGGGCTTTAGCATCTTGTTGTATTTCGTTTAACATATTGTTGTTCTCCTTTAAAGGTGGACAATGGTGCCAGAAGGTTTACCATCTAAAATATCAGATAATGTGTTAGCATCCTCAAGCATACTAAAAACACAGATATCTAAACCATGTTCTCGACACAAGGAAAATGCTGCCGTGTCCATAATTTTCAGGTTTTTCTCAATCGCTTCATTAAAACTGAGTGTTTTATAGCGCGTTGCTTTAGGGTTTTTCATTGGATCATGCGTATAAACACCATCAACTTTAGTAGCCTTAAAGACAATATCTGCCTCAATCTCAATGGCACGCAATACTGCACCTGTGTCAGTGGTAAAGCATGGAGAGCCTGTACCTGCTGAGAAAATCACAACCTTCCCCATGCTGAGCGCTTGTTTTGCCTTATTGTGGTCAACAGGGTCGCAAACACCACCACCAATTGGAAAGCCCGACATGACTATCGCATCAATATTTGCACGCTTACAAGCATCGCCAATTGCCAAAGCATTAATCACTGTGGCCAACATACCCATGTGGTCGCCAGTCACACGATTCATACCTGCTTGTGCAAGGGCTGCACCTCTAAAAATATTACCACCACCAACAACAATACCCACTTCAACTTTTTGCTTAAGTGCGGATTTAATAATATCTACTACTTGGCTAAGTGTATTTGAGTCAACTGTATTGCCGTCTTTAGCAAGTGCTTCGCCACTGAGTTTTAATAGAATGCGTTTATATTTATTCATAGCGTGAGTGCTTTTGTGCCGATAAAATCAAATTAATGATGATTTTACCGTGTGCGAGCGTTATAATTAACCCTTTGTCCGATATAAAATTTTATGGAACAAATCAGCATACAAGGCGCTAGAGTTCACAACTTAAAAAATATTGATATTGATATTCCTAGGAATAAACTGGTAGTGATTACAGGTTTATCTGGTTCGGGTAAATCATCGTTAGCATTTGACACGATTTATGCCGAAGGACAGCGTCGTTATGTTGAGTCATTGTCAGCTTATGCGCGACAGTTTTTATCATTAATGGAAAAACCTGATGTGGATCATATTGAGGGCTTGTCGCCAGCTATTTCAATTGAGCAAAAAGCCACTTCGCATAATCCACGTTCAACGGTAGGTACGATTACAGAAATCTATGATTATTTAAGGTTGTTATTTGCCCGTGTTGGTGTGCCAAAATGCCCTGAGCATAAGATTGATTTGGTGTCGCAAACCGTTTCACAAATGGTGGATAGCATTTTAACCTTGCCAGAAAGTGAAAAAATTATGATACTGGCCCCTGTGGTGCAAAACCGCAAGGGCAGTCATACAAAAATGTTAGATGAGCTTTCTAATCAGGGATTTTTACGTGCTAGAGTGGACGGCGAAGTGGTTTATTTGGATGAGTTGGATGAGTTGAATGGTAAAACGCGCCACACCATTGAAATTGTTGTTGACCGTCTTAAGGTGAGAAAAGATGTGTCCTTGCGTTTGTCTGAGTCGTTAGAAACTGCGTTAAATCTTAGCGCTGGATTAGTGCGTGTTGCCTCAATGGATGAAGAGTCTAAACAAGAAGAATTAGTGTTTTCAGCTAAGTTTTCTTGTGTGGAATGCGGTTATTCTTTGACCGAACTTGAGCCTAGATTGTTTTCATTTAATAACCCTGTTGGTGCTTGTTCAAGTTGTGATGGCTTGGGTGTTAAAGATATTTTCGATGAAAACAAAGTTGTTGGCAATCCTGAGGCAAGTTTGGCTGATGGTGCAATTTATGGCTGGGGTCGCTCGAATGCTTATTTTTATCAAATCTTAACTTTGGTTGGGCGATATTATGATTTTAGTGTGGACACACCTTATAAAGAATTAAGTGCCGAGCATCAAAAAATTGTATTGTACGGCAGCGGTCAAGACACGATTGATTTTTCAAAAATTAAAGGACGCCAGGGCTGGTCAAATAAACCCAAGCCATTTGAGGGAGTGATTCCTAGAATGATGCGTCGCTATGAAGAGAGTGAAATTCGTAGTGTGCGTGAAGAATTGTCGCGTTATGTGGTGAGCAAAAACTGTGGAAGTTGTGACGGCAGCCGACTAAATGAGTCTGCCAGAAATGTGTTTATTGTTGATTATAATTTATCAAATATCACTAAACTTTCGATTGTCAATAGTTACAGATTTTTTAAAGATTTAAAATTGGAAGGTGTGCGTGGTGAAATTGCACAAAAGATTCTTAGAGAAATTATTCAGCGTTTAGAATTTTTGTTAAATGTTGGCTTAGAATACTTAAGTTTGGATCGTCGTGCTGGCACACTATCAGGCGGTGAAGCGCAGCGTATTCGCTTAGCAAGTCAAATTGGTGCAGGTTTGATGGGCGTATTGTATGTATTGGATGAGCCGTCTATTGGTTTGCACCAGCGAGACAATCAAAAACTACTCAACACTTTGACTTACTTGCGAGATATTGGTAATACTGTGATTGTGGTTGAGCACGACGAAGACGCCATCAAACAAGCAGATTTCGTTATTGATATTGGCCCTGGTGCGGGTGTGCATGGGGGTGAAATTATTGCTGTTGGCACACCAGAGCAAATCGCTAATAACCCTAAATCAATTACGGGTGATTACATTAGTGGCCGTCAAAGTATTGCCGTGCCGAAAAAACGCAAAAAAGCCACTAAGTGGTTGCGTATCAAAGGCGCAACTGGTAATAATTTAAACAAAGTTGATTTATCCATTCCTGTGGGTGTGTTGACTTGTATTACGGGTGTTTCTGGTTCTGGAAAATCCACATTGATTAATGACACTCTATATTCATTGGTTGCTAGAGATTTAAATCGTTCTCAAGTTGTCCCAGCACCTTATGAGTCAATAAAGGGTTTGAATCATTTTGATAAAGTGGTCAACATTGACCAGAGTCCTATTGGGCGTACACCGCGTTCTAACCCAGCCACTTATACGGGCGTGTTTTCACTGATTCGTGATTTGTTTGCACAAACATTGGAATCACGCTCTCGTGGTTATAAGGCGGGGCGATTTAGTTTCAATGTCAAAGGGGGTCGTTGTGAAGCGTGCAAGGGCGATGGTTTGATTAAAGTTGAAATGCATTTTTTGGCTGATATTTATGTATCTTGTGATGTTTGTAGTGGACGCCGTTACAATCGCGAAACGCTTGAGGTTTCTTATAAGGGTAAGACCATTGCACAAGTGTTGGATATGACTGTTGAAATAGCGGTTGAGTTTTTTGAGGCAATTCCAAAAATTAAACAAAAATTACAAACTTTAATGGATGTGGGTTTGTCCTATATTACCTTGGGTCAAAACGCTACTACCTTGTCGGGTGGTGAGGCACAGCGTATTAAACTTGCCAAAGAATTGTCTAAATTAGACACAGGTAACACCTTGTATATTCTTGATGAACCTACTACAGGTTTGCATTTTCATGATATCAAGCAATTATTATCGGTGATCAGTCGCTTGCGCGAGCGTGAAAACACCATTGTGATTATTGAGCATAATTTAGATGTGATTAAAACTGCTGATTGGATTGTGGATTTAGGACCTGAAGGCGGTGATAAGGGTGGTGATATTATTGCCACTGGCACGCCTGAAGAAATAGCACAAGTTAAGAAATCTTATACAGGGCAATATTTGCAACCATTACTTAAATAAAATACTTGTTAGACCAAAACCATAATGAACGAAGCCACGGTTTAATTAAACTCAATGGTATCAAGTTTGTAAGTAAATTTATTTCTACGCACCAAGACTGGCAAATAATACTTGTCTTTAGCAAAAAAAGCCGTAAGGTTTCTTTCTTTGCTGGTTACTTTAATTAAGTTATCATCGCCACTTGGCAGCTGCTGGTAATATTGTTTTTCTGGGGCGCTACCATCATGTACCAACAATTGAAAATCTTTCTTTTCTGGATTGTTTTCTAATTCATAAGTAATAGCAAGCAGTCGATTTAGTGAATCCACTTGTTGTCCTGTTGGACGAACATTAAAGTCTTTTTTTATCTTATTACCGTCGCGTTCAAAGTTTTGATAATGTTTTGAGTGTAACCCAGATTTATCAATAATAAAAATAGATTTTGAGTGTATTTCATAATTTTTAATAAGGCTTGCTAAGCCTGTGGTTTCAGCATGGGCGGTGTAGTAATACACATTTTTTTCTTTATGTAATGTGCGTACTTCTTTGCCAATTTCAAAGTTTGATGCTGATAGTGTATAGGTCGCCATGTGTGGCTTAAGCGCCAATACTGAAGAAGAAAACAATAAGAGTAATAAAAACCTCATTTTTGTAAAACCTTTTTAATGGCTTCAGGATAGAGAATATGCTCTTGTTTTAATACTTTTTTTGCCAAAGTATCTGCATTATCACTCGGGTCAATTACCACTGATTTTTGCAATATTACCTCGCCTGAATCCAATTCATTGGTAACAAAATGTACACTAGCACCAGCCTCAGAATCACCAGCATCAATAGCGCGTTGGTGTGTATTGAGCCCCTTGTATTCTGGCAAAAGTGCAGGGTGGATGTTAAGAATTTTGCTAGTATTTGTAGAAAATGCAGCAATAAAATCAGCGGATAAAATACGCATGAAACCCGCCAATACAACGATCTCTGGATTAAGGGTATTAATATATCTTATCAAGGCATGGTCAAAGTCTTTACGCGACGCAAAGTGCATATGCTCAATAACTTTGGTGGAAATGCCTGCATTTTTTGCCCGCTGTAGACCAAAAGCATCGGCTTTATTACTGATGACAGATTGAATATTGACACCAATATCATTGGCATTATCAATAATGGATTGCAGGTTAGAGCCTGAACCCGAGATTAAAACAACAATATTAGATAATGACTTGTTTGCCATTGTGACTTTTTTTAACAATTTTACCAATCAACCAAGCCTTTTCGCCTTGCGTTTCTAGGTGTTTGATAACATCTGTACTTTCATCGTTACTTACTACCAACACCATGCCTACGCCACAATTGAATACGCGATACATTTCTGTTAGCTCAATATTGCCATTATCTTGTAAAAATTGGAAAATTTCAGGCATCTGCCATGAGCTATTGTCTAATTTTGCCGCTAAGTTACCAGGCAATACTCTCGGGATATTTTCTAACAAGCCACCACCAGTAATATGCGAGATGGCATGTACTGAGTGTTTTTTAAGTAAAGACAAAACGGATTTAACATAAATTTTGGTTGGTTCTATCAATTGTTGTAGTTGATGATCAGTTGGCTCAGTGCGCTCTAGTACCTTGCGAATGAGTGAGTAACCGTTGGAATGTGGTCCTGATGAGCCAAGTGCGATAATGCGGTCACCATTTTTGACTTTAGTGCCATCAATCACATCTGCTTTTTCAGCAATACCAACACAAAAACCCGCCAAATCGTAATCTTCACCACTGTACATACCAGGCATCTCAGCAGTTTCACCGCCAATCAGCGCGCAACCTGATTGCTTGCAGCCCTCACCAATGCCTGAGATAACAGAAACCGCAATATCAGTATTGAGTTTGCCAGTGGCGTAATAATCTAAAAAGAATAAAGGCTCAGCACCTTGTACGATTAAATCATTCACACACATTGCCACCAAATCAATACCGATGGTGTCGTGCTTATTCAACATCTCAGCGACTTTAAGTTTTGTGCCAACGCCATCAGTACCAGAGATTAAAACAGGATTTTTGTATTTGTTGGTCGGCAACTCAAACATTGCACCAAAACCACCCAACCCTGCTAATACACCTTCTCTAGTGGTAGATTTTGCAATGGGTTTGATTTGCTCGATTAAATCATTACCTTTGTTGATATCAACGCCAGCGTCTTGGTAAGTCAATGATGACATAGAATTTTTTTTCCGTATAATTTAGTTATTTTTCACGCAGATAAATGAACCTTTCTTCCCTACCAAACGCACTGTCAATTTTACGCATTATTTTAACAGTGCCCGTGGTTTTAACTTTGTTAAATCACGATTTTTTTTTTGCAATAATGCTATTTTTTGTTGCCGGTATTACAGATGCTTTAGATGGTTGGGTTGCGAAGCGTTATTCGTATCAAACTAGACTTGGTTCTATTCTTGACCCAGTTGCCGATAAATTATTATTGGTCAGTAGTTTTATCACGCTAAGTGTTATTGGCTTGTTGCCCTTGTGGTTGTTATTGTTGATTTTCTTGAGAGATTTAATGATTGTTTCAGGTACAGTTGGTAGTTTTATGGGTAATGGGGAATCCGACAATGGTTTATTAATACCATCAAAGTTATCAAAACTCAACACCGCCTTACAAATTGTACTGGTGCTGTTTTTGGTGACAACAAAGTTGTATCCAATATTATCTGAGTGGAGCATGGCTTTCTTTATTATTGTTGCTACATCTACTGTTTTGAGTGGCGTTGACTATATTTGGATTTGGTTTGAAAAAGCCATCTCGCAGGAGAAGAAAAAGCAAAAATGAAACAACTCGGACTTCCCGTACTATTGAATGCAAAAATGCGACTGCATAATTTCATCGGTGATAAAAATGCTCAAATTTTAACTTTTATTGACACACTATTTGCCAATAGTAACTCTAGTGCTGTTATGGTATCTGGTGATAAATCTAGTGGTAAAACGCATCTTTTGCAAGGTTGCACTTTTGCGGCAATGGACAAACAATTGAACGCTGTTTATATTGATATTAAAGAAGAATGCCCCGAAGGTCTTATTGCCCAGTTGTCTGAAGTTGATTGGGTGTGTATTGATAATATTGAAGATGCAAGCGACACGCAACAACAAGAATTGTTTGATTTGTACAATCAAATCAAACATACGCAAACTAAACTCATTGTCAGTGCACAAAATTTACCAAGCGAATTAGACTTATTAAAAGATTTAAAAACCAGGTTGTCTCTAGCCGTTAATTTCACCCTTGAAAATTTAAGCGATGAACAAAAAACAACCATTCTGCAAAACAAAATGGCGGATAAAAATATTCATATTGATGACAAAATATATGCGTATTTGTTCAAACATTATTCAAGAGATTTAAGCGAACTACTCAGTGCTATTGAACAATTAGACGAGGCATCATTGCAGAAAAAAACAGGTATTACTGTCCCACTAATCAAGCAAGTGTTATAGAATATTGGCGCATAAAATGAATCAAATTAATATTCAGCATTACAAAACAAAAATAGGAAAATTGATACTTGGCTCTTTTGATGACAAACTTTGTATTCTTGATTTTGAATATAGAAAGATGAGAAAAACTGTTGATAGCAGAATTAAGAAAAATCTGAAAGCTGAATTTGTAGAACAAGATGATAAAGTTTTAAAGGAGACAAGAAAACAACTTGATGAATATTTTGATTGATACAGAAAAAAATTTGATATTCCATTATTAATGGTAGGAACCGATTTTCAAAAAAGTGTCTGGAATGCACTCATAGAAGT
>NZ_CDSC02000074.1 GCF_001298715.1 Bathymodiolus azoricus thioautotrophic gill symbiont | reverse complement strand
CCTAAAATTAGACTGGTAAAATTTAAAGGAATGAATAAAAAAATGTTTAAATATCACCTTAAAGAATGTGAATTTAGATTTAATAATCGCAAGCAAGATATGTATAGACCTTTGCATAAATATGAATAATCATCAAAAATCCACTTTTTACCCACTTGGCAATTTTTTAAACCCTGCCTTAACCTTGCTAGGACTGGGTTTAAGAAAATCACCAATTGGGCAAAAACTGACAATGCTAACCACCCCTATTTATGCAAAGTTCTCATATAAAATCTTACTTGATAATTTTAGAAAAGAGCCGCTTAACTAGTTAAGACCGTTATTTTTAAGTAAAAAAAACACATTTATGAACAAAGACAAGTACGCAACGCTTTTTGATTTCGGTGTGATAGATTATCATGACGATTGGCATGATTACCTGCAACATGGTTTTGAACAATGCGATGTTGATGATTTAATTCAACTAGCAACAGATGCAAATCTCAATCAAGCACAAGATGATACTGTGTGGGTGCAGATACACGCTTGGCGTGCTTTAGCGCAGCTCAAGAGCACCAAAGCTATTATCCCTCTCATCACTTTGTTTGACTCAGCAGATAAAAATGAAGACGATTGGATGATGGATGATTTGCCCGAAGTAATAGGCATGATTGGCACTGATGCCTTGTTGCCTTTGTTTGCTTTTATATTAGACAATACGCACCAACAATCCGCTTATCTAGTGGCTGCTTCTGCTTTAAATCAAATACATAAAAACCAGCCTGATTGTAGAGACGAATTGCTGGTATTTTACCAACAATATTTAGAGCAACCACACCATCAACAAAAAGCTTTAAATGGTTTTATTGTGATTAACTTATTAGATATTAAAGCGGTTGAGTTAATTGATGAAATTCGTCAAATATTTACCAATAAATGCGTTGATTTAATGTGTGCAGGCGATTTAGAAGAAGTAGAAATCAAACTAGGTGTACGAACTCAGCGTACCACCCCTAAACCCACATTTGAGCAAATGAGTGGCATTAAACCACCTAACTTTTCAAATTTATTTGACGATGAATTAAATGATGATGAATGGATACTAACAGATAGCTTTTTTACACGCTATGGACGTGCTCAATCAATTCAAAATACCTCTGAATTAAATGGCTTTTTTACTGCCATTGCCTGTGCGCCAGAGATGATTATGCCTTCTATGTGGATGGATGCTATTTGGGGTGCAACATATGCACCAGAGTGGGACGATATCGAAGAATTCGAACTATTTAATCAGTTAATTTTTAATCATTATAATCAAGTAAATCAGGCATTAATCGAAGGTGAATACTACCCTTTGTTTTTCAAGCCTGA
>NZ_CDSC02000381.1 GCF_001298715.1 Bathymodiolus azoricus thioautotrophic gill symbiont | reverse complement strand
ATTGAAATAGCCAATAATTGTTTTTTAGTGCCACCCAGTAAAACAAAGCGCGTGCGGTGCGTCCATTGCCATCGACAAAAGGGTGGTCATACGCCAAAGCAAAATGCACAATAATCGCTCTGATAATGGGATGAACAAAAGAATTCAGCATATTGCCATTGGCGAAATCACACAGAACCTTCATTCTATCGGGCAATGATTGGTGTTCTGGGGGGCTGTGCAAGACATTACCTGTGAGATTGTCAACCACATTAATATCATCATCTCGCCTAAACCTACCTTCATCATCAGGATTGTCTATGGTGTTATCAGTAACAATTTTATGCAATTCTAGTATTAACTCGGGTGTTAAATCATCGTGCTTGTATTTATCAATGAAATTAATCGCTTGATAGTTGTTATAAATCATGCGTTGCGAATAATCCTCAGGCTCTTTATTGTGCCTCAACATATCACGCGCAACCTTTCTAGTGGTTGCTGCCCCCTCAAGTTGAGACGAGCTAATTGCCTCATCCATCAATGAACGAATGATATATTTCTTCTTATCTTTTCCAATGTTTTCGGCTTCGATAGAACCGCGCATCTGGGTGTCTATTTCGTGGATATTCTTTTGAATATCATCTGTCAAAATATAAGAAAACTCTTCAGTAAAAGGCAATAACTTTTGTTGCCCTCTGCGAGAAAATTTCAAAAAATGCCAATACTGTTCAATACTATCAAATTTATCAGGGGTTTTTAAGTGTCTAATTTTATCCCAGTGCAAATAACGCCTTTTTTCATCGACTGTAGCTGGCATCATGCCGGATTGGACCTTCTCAACGACCAATTTAAGCAACTCTTCTGTAGCTGGCAATCTAGGTGGTGCTACAATTTTCATAATAAGCAATTATTTGAAATAAAAGCATATTATAACACTAACTATCAACTTTTAAAAAATCGATAGTTAATTATTTGTAATGACACTTATCATTGATTAAACAGGGATTATTGAACTTTTTATACTGATAGTTAGTGTAAATATAAGTATATATTATTTCGAACTATCGGTTTTTAACTCAACTTAAAAAATCTGTCAAATTGCTTTGAAACCAATATCTGTGCGGTAATAGGCGCTTGGCCAATTAATTTCTTTTAGTAATGCATAAGCATTTGCCTGCGCATCTTTGGTGTTTGCACCAAGTGCGGTGGCACACAACACGCGCCCACCGCTTGAAACAACATTATCACCATCGCTCTTAGTGCCCGCATGAAATACTTTTGCTGATTCATTGTCTACTGGTAAGCCAATTATCTCATTTGAAGGGTGGGCATCTGGGTAACCATTTGCTGCCAAAACCACGCCCATTGCTGAACGAGCGTCCCATTCAATATTCGCTTGGTCTAATTTTTGTTGTGTGGCTAATAAACATAATTGCGCCAAATTGGATTTAAGGCGCATCATAATTGGTTGCGTTTCTGGGTCACCAAAACGACAATTATATTCCAATACTTTGGATTTGCCATTGCTGTTAATCATCAAGCCTGCGTATAGAAATCCAGTGTAAGTATTACCTTCAGCTGCCATACCCTCTACTGTTGGACGAATGACGCTGTCCATTACATCTTGAAAAATTTCATCCGTCACAATCGGTGCTGGCGAATAAGCACCCATACCGCCTGTATTTGGACCTTTGTCGCCATTGTCTCTGGCTTTGTGATCTTGTGAAGTTGCCATTGGCAAAATATTTTTACCGTCAACCATCACAATAAAGCTGGCTTCCTCTCCACTCAAAAACTCTTCAACCACCACACGCGAGCCTGCTTTGCCAAAACGATTGCCTTCAAGCATATCATGAATAGCATCGGTTGCTTCTTGTTGAGTATTAGCAATAATCACACCCTTGCCTGCGGCCAAACCATCGGCTTTAATCACAATCGGTACACCTTTTTCCTTGACATATTCTACTGCCAGGTCTACTTCGGTAAAAACACCATAAAAGGCGGTTGGAATATTATTTCTGTCAAGAAAGTCCTTACAAAATGCCTTTGAACCTTCCAATTGTGACGCTGCCTGAGTTGGGCCAAACACGCTCAAGCACTGCGTTTGAAATGCATCCACTACACCCATCACGAGTGGCGCTTCAGGGCCTACGATGGTAATATCAATATTGTTACTCTTGGCAAAATCAATCAGCGCACTGATGTCTTGGACGCCAATATCAACATTTGTAAGCTTGTCTTCTAATTCTGTACCCGCATTACCCGGTGCAACAAACACTTCTTCAACGCTGTCAAATTTAGCACACTGCCAAGCCAATGCATGCTCACGACCGCCACTACCAATTACCAATACTTTCATATATATTCCTCAATAAATTCTTTAAACTTCTTGTGTGACATAATCTGAGTGCCATCACAATTAAACGACATTGACACCGTTGAATTAAACAAATTAATAGTCACTGAACGCAAATAATAACCCTCAAGATGTCGCAACTTGCTAAGATTTTTTAAAATAAAACGCAGATCATTAATATTGGTTAATTTTTGCATACTTTGATTACGCTCATGCAAAGATTGCTGCCACTGCAAAGAAAGCATACCAAACACTTCATCATTTTCAAGCATCTTATAAATGCGTTTAATCAATTGACTTTTTTTCTTTAAAGGGATTTTGTTGAAATGAAAATCCACATAATCAGAATTAAGCAAATCATCTGCCAAATGCACTTCGGTATTAAATGGGTCAAACACACTTGACACACGCACCTCAGCATTATTAAGCCCAATGACCAAGCGATAAACGCCTGTATCAAGTAATAAATCTAACCAAACTTGTGAGAGTTGCTCCAGATTTTCATCCACACTGTTAAACGCTCGCTCACGATTATAAACACTCTCACGCAGGCTTTTATCACCTTTGATAGAATGCATCAAATTGTTATTAAAATAATAACCAACAAGTGCGTCTTTCTTCTTCATATGAATAATCGTTTAGGTTGTAAATAGCCGCATTCTATCTGTCCGATACCTAGAAAAACGGCATTTTCATCAAACATTTTAACCAAACTATCGACTTGATTTTCAATTTTAATCTTTCTGCCATAACGAATATCAATACCTTGCTGTTGGTCAACACTAACGCTGTGAATATTTGGCAATAAATCTTCACTTTTAAAAATCTTAGCATCCAATGCTGTAAAGTCATCACTTGCCAAGGCCTCCAATTCAACAAACTTAAGGGTTTGTGCAATATCCACATGTGCAAAACCTATGCGTCTGAGCTCGATAACATGTGCACCACAACCTAATTTATCACCGATATCAGCAATCAATGAGCGAATATAAGTGCCTTTTGAGCACGACACTTCTAAACTGATGATGCCGTTTTCATAGCCCAAAAAATCAAGTTTATGAATAGTGACTAAGCGTGCTTTGCGTTCAATTTCAATACCTTGTCTAGCAAGTTTGTATAAAGGCTGCCCATCTTTTTTAAGCGCTGAATACATCGGTGGCACTTGCTCAATATCACCTTGAAAACTTAGTGCAGCTGCTTTTACTTGCACCTCATCAAGTTGCTTAAAATCTTTTGTCTCAGTGATTTCACCTTCACAATCCAGTGTATCTGTTATTTGCCCTAACTGCCCACGCACAAAATAACGCTTATTATCATTAAGCAAAAATCCTGCGACCTTAGTGGCTTGTCCTAAGCAAATCGGTAATATGCCACTAGCAAGTGGATCTAATGCGCCTGTATGTCCTGCTTTTTTAGCAAAGAATAAGCGTTTGACTTTTTGTAATGCAGCATTGGAACTCAGCCCTGTGTCTTTATCAAGCAAGACAATGCCGTTAATTTCTCTGCCTTTTTTATTTTTTGCCAAGGGATGGAAGGTTAGAAGCTTTATCTAAATTAAGCGAATACTCAACTTTTGTTGTAGGATCACGAAAATAATCAGTTAACGACCCTTGAAATAATAACCCAACAGGCGTTAATATCGTAAGCACTATTGCAAACCAATAACTATTTTTTGTTATTTTGGCACTCTGTTCTTGTATATGCTTTTCTACATCGTTCTCTAATTTATTATTATGATTTCTTAATTGTTCATTTTCATCTATAACTTTTTGTAATTCTTGTTCTTGTGTATCAGAGGAAATTGACGCTGCCAATGATAACTCCTCTAACAGATTTAAACTCTCAATTAACTGCGACTGAATGCTATCATAGTATTCAACTCTAGTCTGAACCTTAAAACGCTCAGTCTGGATTTTGATCAATATTTTTTTTAATTTTTCAGCAATATTTGTGCGCTTTTCTGAATCCTCAACATAGACTAAGGATGTTACAAATCTATCATTAAGTGTTAAAATAAATAAATCAAGTGTGTCATAATAAGCGCGCTTACAATGCTTATATGCTTCAATAACATCCTCTTGTTTGTCGCTTTTTAGAATATGGTGTGCAGCATAACGCAATTGGTTAATAGCCTGTTGGGATGTAACCTCCAAAGAAAGATTTGCGGTTGTCCGAATGAGTTTTTCTGTTTCAAAAAACCACACTTTAACATCTTCAATTGTTATATTAGAATCAGAATCTTGGTTAAAGTCTTGAATGCTTGCTTTCATTTCTCGCTCAAGCAAACTAATAATATCCACTATGTTATTGAGATATTAACAAGGCTTTGGCGTGTAGCTCATCACTACTAAGTCTGTGATAGGAATTTTTGTTGTTATTGTCCACCTGAACACAACCCTTGCTTTTGCAATCAATAAGGCTACTAGAAAACGGTTTTCCGACTCTAGCATCTGCATTGTTATGTATTTTTGTTATTTCTGGATTACAATAAAATTTGGAGTAGCCCATCTTCTCTTTTAAATAAGCCTTTATCGACATATTTTCATCTCTTTGCACCGAAAATATTATCAATTATACTTAATAAACATGTGGTGTCTGCATCAATATTCCTCTCTAAAGCTTAGCAAGTAAATCATCAATTCTCGCACCCGTGTTTGGTGCTGAATCATAAATAAACTTGAGTTCTGGCGTGTGTCGTAGGTCTAGTGTCTTTGAAAGACGAGAACGGAAAAAACCACTGGCTTTTTTTAACAAAGGCACAACAATTTCTTTTTGTTCTTCAGGTACGGTGTAAAAAACCCTGGCACTGCTCAAATCACGGCTGGCGAGAACATCGGTAATGCCCACTGCTTGCAATCTTGCATCTTTGGTTTCTTGTCTTAGCAACATGACTAATTCCCGACGAATCAACTCGTTAATCCTTTCAACTCTATAGGAAGGCTGCTCTGCCATTAATTAAAAATGAATCTATAAAGTACGGGCACTTTCAACACGCTCAAAAACTTCAATTTGGTCGCCTGCTTCAACATCATAACCCACAACACCAATACCACATTCAGTGCCTGATTTAACTTCTTTAACGCTGTCTTTAAAGCGTCTTAGAGATTCTAATTCACCTTCAAAGACAACCACATTATCACGCAATACACGGATTGGCGAGTCTTTTTTAACCACACCTTCTTCAACCATACAACCCGCAATATCACCCAATTTTTGCGACTTAAATACTTCTTTCACATTGGCAATACCGATAATATTTTCACTAAGCTCAGGGCTAAGCAGTCCGCTCATAATGGCTTTAACATCATCAATTAGATTATAGATAATTGAATAATATTCAATGCGTACACCTTCTTCGTCTGCTGTTTTACGCGCCATAGCATCGGCACGCACATTAAAGCCAAGCACCAAAGCATCAGAAGTAGCTGCTAAGTTAATATCGGTGTTGTTAATACCACCCACACCACTAGAGACCACCTTGACTCTCACTTCATCTGTTGATAGCTCTTCTAAGGCCTCAACCAACGCTTGCGCCGAGCCACGAACATCAGATTTTAAAAGTACATTAACCGTTGATATGTCGCCTTCTTCCATCTTCTGTAAGAAGTTATCCATCTTCGAAGCTTGTTGTTTTTGCAACTCGGATTCGCGATCACGCGCCTTTCTAAAGTCAGCTACTTCACGCGCTTTACGCTCAGATTCTACCACTAAAACTTCATCACCTGAGTCCGGCACACCTGACAAACCAAGCACTTCAACTGGCGTTGAGGGCGTTGCTTCTTTTAAAATTTCCCCTTGATCGTTAACAATTTGCTTAACCTTGCCATATTCCAAACCGGCAATCATAATATCGCCTTTCTTTAAGGTGCCTGATTGTACAAGAATAGTCGTTACCTTGCCACGGCCTTTTTCAAGGCGTGCTTCTAATACTCTGCCTTGTGCTGGACCTTTGGTAACTGCTGAAAATTCTGAGATCTCAGCAGTAAGCGTAATAGCATCTAATAGCGCATCAATACCTTCACCCGTATGTGCGGATACACCTACCATCATCACATCTCCACCCCATTCTTCTGAGATAACATCATGTGATGAAAGCTCTTGCTTAACCTTGTCAAGATTAGCGCCTTCTTTATCAATTTTATTGATTGCTACAATAATGGGTGCTTTGGCGTTTTTTGCGTGTTTGATTGACTCAATCGTTTGTGGCATAACGCCATCATCTGCTGCCACCACTAAGATAACAATGTCAGTGGTGCTAGCACCACGAGAGCGCATTTTCGAAAACGCTGCGTGCCCTGGTGTGTCAACAAAAGTAATCTTACCGTCTTTTGCATGTACTTGATAAGCACCAATGTGCTGAGTAATACCACCCGCTTCACCATCGGCAACTTTTGCCTTGCGAATATAATCTAATAGGGATGTCTTGCCATGGTCAACATGACCCATAATTGTGACTACTGGCGGTCTGGCACTTTCATTGCCACTTGCTTTTGACTTTTCAATTAACTTGTCTTCAATGGTTTCTTCTTTACTAACAACGCCTGTGTGCCCCATTTCTTCTACTACTAAAAGCGCAGTATCTTGGTCAATAACATCGTTGAGTGTGGCCATCACGCCCATGCCCATCAATACTTTTAGCACCTCTCCCGCTTTGGTGGCCATCTTTTGTGCCAAATCACTAACCTTGATATTATCAGGTATAGAGACTTCGTGAACCACTTTTTCAATTGGCTTTTGAAAGCCATGCTGTGCTTGCTCTTCTTGGATTTTTTGGCTAAGGCGCGTTCTGTCTTTCTTTTTCAGTTTTCTACTTGGGTTCTTCTTAGCAACATGTAACTGCTTACGCCCATCTGCACCTGATGTATTACGCAAACGCTTTGGTTTTTTCGACTTATCATCACTATTTGCATCACCCGTTTTTTTAGTATTTTCTGTTTGTTGTTTTGCTTGCTCTTGCTGTTTCTTTAAGTCTTCTGCTTCCTCTTTTTGCAAACGCGTCATTTCTTGACGCTTAGCATCTTGTGCTAATAACTTCTCATCTGCTTCACGACCGGCCTCTAATGCCTCTAGCGCCTCTTTTGCTTTTAATACTGCCACATCATCTTGCACGGATGTTATAGGTGCTTTTACAGAACGCTTTTTCTTAACCTGAATCTTGACACCACCTGCACTATCGCTAGACTGAGTACTGGGTTTGCGCGACACTGAAATACTAGATTTAGCCGGCCCACGCTTAGATAAGCCCGCCATCAAAATTTTGCGCTCATCACCTGAAATCTCAGAATTAGCAGTCTTGCCTTCAATGCCAGCATTTACCAGAATCTCAATAACTTCATCTGGAGTTTTTTTCAGTGCTGTAGATAATGATTGAACTGTAGCCATATGTTTTACCTATTTATATAATTTTTTAACAAAAGTCTTTTTTGCTTATTTAAACCAACCTTCGTTTTCTCTCGCTGTCATGATAATTGCTGATGCCACTTCCTTATCTAGCCTTTGAATATCTAATAATTCATCAATTGATAATTCCGCTAAGTCATCCACTGTAGCAATTTCCGCCTCAATCAGTGCTTGTGCTAAGTCTTCATCAACACCTTCAACACTGGTTAATACTTCAGAAGATTCTGCATCACCTAAAGCCTGTACAAGTTGTGCATCAGAAGCGCGTTCTTGTAATTCTTCAACCATTGTTGCATCAAACTCTTCAACTGCCTCTAAACTAGCGGCATCTGCATCTGCAATATCATCAATACTGGCAAAGCCTTCGTCAATTAAAACACCTGCCACTTCAGAATCAACGCCTAATTGCTCAGCTAACTTTTCGCTAATCTTTTGATTTTCTTCGGTTTGTTTATTGTCAGATTCACTCACTGACATTACATTTAACTTCCAATTAGTCAAGCGTGATGCCAATTTAATATTTTGACCGCCACGACCAATAGCCAATGCTAACTGGTCTTCTTCAACGGCAATATCCATTGAGTTTTTGTCTTCATCAACCACAATTGAGCTGACTTCTGCTGGCGCCATTGCGTTAATCACATATTGTGCAGGGTCTTCATCCCACAAAATAACATCCACACGCTCACCGTTTAATTCATTTGACACCGCCTGCACGCGTGAACCACGCATACCGATACAAGAGCCAATTGGATCTAGGCGCTTGTCTTTTGCTTTAACCGCTAACTTTGCACGCAAACCAGGGTCGCGACTAACGCCCATAATCTCAATCACGCCCTCAGAAATCTCTGGCACTTCCATCTCAAACAACTCAATCATCATCTCAGGTGCAGTTCGACTCAAGAAAATTTGCGCCCCACGAGGGCTTGATTTTACTTCTTTAATATAGGCCCTTAGGCGGTCGTTCTTACGAATTGATTCATTTGGGATTAAATCAAACTTAGGGATCATGCCATCAACACCACCCATATCAACATGGGCATTGCCTCTGTCAATGCGCTTAACAGTGACCATAACAACCTCACCCATACGCTGAGTGTAATCCTCAACAATCACTTCTCTTTCTGCTTCACGAACTTTTTGGATAATGACTTGTTTGACAATTTGTGCAGCAATACGACCAAAGGCTTCGGTTTCTATTGCCTCACGCACAAAATCTTCAACTGCCACGCCATTTGCATCTTTTGCATGAATGTGTAATTCTGAGTCAAACGCAGTGCCGTCATCGTCAACAAAATTTTCACCATCTTCAATAACCATCCACTGTCTGAAAGTAGAAAATTCACCGGTTTTTCTATCAATCTCAACATGAGCATCAATATTATTGTTCTTTTTGGTTGCTGCTGCTAACGCTTCCTCTAAGGCTTCAAACACGCACTCTTTGGTAATGTTTTTCTCGTTAGAGATCGCTTCAACCATTAAAAATAAATCTTTACTTTCCATCTTTTCTCCTAAAATAGGCGACTAAAAATGCGCCACCAAATTTGCCTTCTCAATCAACTCAATATCCAGCTTATAGCTGCCTGTGTCTGTCATCAACTCAATGCTATTGTTAGCCTCGCTCACACTGCCAATAGCGCCATTAAACTTCCTTTGTCCATTAACCGACCTTAATAATCTTAACTTAACATCATGTCCTAAAAAACGCTGATAATGTTCAATATTAAATAACGGTCTTTCAACACCTGGTGATGACACTTCCAGATTGTATTGTGTCATAATCGGGTCCTCCACATCAAAAATACTACTTAATTGATGCGATACTGTTTCACAATCGTTAAGCCCAATGCTTTGGCCTGAGTCAATATAGACTCTCAAGATACTGTGCTTACCGCTGGCAATATACTCAATACCCACCAGCTCATAACCCATATCTTCAATCACTGGCTGAATCAATACTTCAATTTTATCTGTAATTTTTGCCATATTTAAAATAAACCCTTAACAAAAACCCCCCTAAAAAGGGGGGTCCGTAATCATTTGGTAGCGGGGACAGGATTTGAACCTATGACCTTCGGGTTATGAGCCCGACGAGCTACCGAACTGCTCCACCCCGCACTAAAAGAGACAATTTTACGCACTTATGTTGTAAATGTCTACTAAAAATATAAATTAATTCAATAAACCAGCAAAAAATTGCCAGATAGATTAGATTGTGTAGCGCTCTATCGGTAAAGTCAGCAGCAACAATCCGAGCTTAAAGACTTACTTGAGCATAAACACAACTAAGGACTTAGGTTAGTCAGTTCAATTATTAATCTATGCTGCCAATACTCTCAACTTAATATCACAATCAGGCACAAACTCTAGTTGGCTTTAAACATTACACTTGTCTTTCCGTGCATCGCAATAATCCAAAGGTGCAGACATCTTATTGCACACAGAATGATTTA
>NZ_CDSC02000183.1 GCF_001298715.1 Bathymodiolus azoricus thioautotrophic gill symbiont | reverse complement strand
TAATGGCATTGAGAGTGTTTGGGCGTTATTAAAACGCGGTTATCATGGTGTATTTCATCATTTTTCAGATAAACATATCGGGCGTTATGTTGATGAGTTTGTTTTTAGGTTGAATGATGGCAATGTCAAACGATCGACACTGGATAGAATTGATTCAATTGTGTTTGGATTTAGTGGTAATAGGCTGTCTTATAAGATGTTGGTATTAATGTAAGTTAGTCCCTTATTTAATAACATCGCATCAGCATAGGAAAAAAATCGATATTTTTGTTCGATGGCATATTGATAAATTTCCATTCTTCGCTCTCGTTTGATAAAGGCACTCACAGTTTATTTTGTAATTGGGTAAAAAATACTTCAAAACTGGGTAAATCCAACTGCGCCGCTCTTTGTTTTTGCCCCCACATTGGCTCTGGAAAGTAACTGTCTGTTTCAAAACGCGCCATAATGTGCCAGTGGACTTTGGGTAATAAGTTTCCAAAAGAGGCGATATTAATCTTATCTGCATTGAAATAACTTAACATTAACTTTTCAGTGATGTCAAGTATTCTAAAAATCTCAGCTTTTTCTGCTGTTGTACATTGGCTAAATTCTTTAACTTTTCGCTTAGTAAAAACTTTCACCCATGGAATTTCACTGGGTTCAATTGCCACTGTTACTAATGTATTTTCATACATCATCTTGCTCCTCATTTATATCAGTTTTTCCATATTCCAACTGTTTGCATATCGCCAAATAACTTTGAATACTTTCAATCGAACCCATTAAGTCAATGCCTTGTTTTACCCAATCATCAAGTGCTGGATTTTGTGGCACTTGGGAAAAAAGTGTGTGTCTTTGTACATCATTAATCAAATTTTCTTCTACCAATTTATTGATATGACCTAAAACGGTAGAAGTGGCAAAATCACGGTTTTTCATTATCTCTTCTACTGATAACCCTTGCTGAATTAACACTAGCGTTGAATGATAAGTTTTATGTAAGTGAACATCAGGCTGTTTAGGTTTTGAAGCCTCATATTTTAGCTCTACCTGCGCCACTTTTTTGTGTTCTGGCTCTTGAAAATCGTTAGTGCGAAGCGTGTTAATTAACGCCAAAAATTGTTCACCATATTTTTTATACTTGACTGCGCCAACCCCGTTAATTTGCAAGAACTTTGCTTCATTATTAGGCAAGAAATAAGCTATTTCTTGTAAAGTTTTATTATCAAAAATAATATAAGCAGGCATACTGGTTTCTCTTGCAATTTCCGATCTGAGCGCACGCAAAGATTCAAAGATTGCTTCATCAACATCATACTTAGGTGGTGCAGATTTTTTGACGACACTTGGTTTGCTTGATTTAAAATGCGTGGCACGCATATCCACTGATGCTACGGATTGTAAAATGGGTTTTGCTTTGTCGGTTAGTTTCAAACTGCCATACTCACCAGCAACCTGGATTATTTCTAATTCCAACAATCGGTCGCCAACTATTTTCCATTGTGGCTTGCTACAGTCTTTACCAATACCGTAAACAGTCAACTCATCGTGTTTATTGTTCAAAATTCTTTGAACTTTCGAACCTCTTAAAACATCAATAATGTAGTTTTGTCCGAATAACTGCTCGGTACGATAAATGGTGGATAAGAATTTCTGCGCTAACTCAGTAATATCTTGTCGCTCAGTATCAGGTTCGGTACAATTATCACAAAGCGTGGCACAAGGGGATATTTCATCGTCAAAATAACGACTCAGTGCCTGATGACGACAGCCCTCGGAAAAAGCATACTGCTTGACGATATTAAGTTTTTTGAAAGCCAGTTTTTTATAATCTTCATTTTCTATTTCTTCAATAAAACGCGCTTGTTGCCCAATATCAGCAGTGGAATACAACAGTAACACATCACTAGGCAAGCCATCGCGCCCCGCTCTGCCAATTTCTTGATAATACGCCTCAACAGTTTTGGGTATGGAGGTATGCACCACAAAACGAATGTCACTTTTATCAATACCCATGCCAAAGGCAATAGTAGCCACCATAATATCGGTTTTTTCGTGGATAAAATCAGAAAAAATATCTTTGCGTTTTTGGGTATCCAGTCCAGCATGATAGGCTTGAGCGCTGAGACCCTTCTCTTGTAAAAACTTAGTTAAGCTTTCAGTTTTAGCACGGGATTGAGCGTAAATAATACCTTGTTCATTCAGATGTTTTTCTAAGAAATCTAATATCTGTTGATTGCCATTCCCTTGTCTAGCAGCAGCACTGATATACAAATTATCACGAAAAACTGTGCCCCGAATAATACTGTCTTTTTGCTTGAAATTCAGCTGTACAACAATATCTTTTTCTACTTGATGCGTTGCTGTTGCCGTAAAAGCGGCAACAATAATATTAGGAAAATTCGTTTTTAATAAACCTAACTGACGATAATCCGCGCGGAATTCATGCCCCCATTCACTGACACAATGCGCTTCATCCACTGCAAAAAATGCAATTTTTATAGACTTTAAAAATGATAAAAAATAGGCGTTTTGTAAGCGTTCTGGCGCAACAAACAAAACTTTAATTTCTTGATTTCTAAGCGCCGCTTCAGTGGCTCGAATTTCTTCCATATTCTGCATAGAAGACAACATTGCTGCTTTCACGCCTTTATTTTCCAAACCTAATATTTGGTCCTGCATTAACGCCAATAAAGGCGATACCACTACCAAAACCCCGTCCATTAATAATGCAGGTAGTTGATAACATAAAGATTTTCCACCGCCTGTTGGCAAAATCAACAAAACATCTTCACCTGCTAAAATTTTATCAACGGCTTGCTCTTGTAATGGACGAAAAGAATCAAAACCAAAAACGGCTTGCAATATTTGTTGTTTATTTGCCATTGCTATTTTTAGCGGTCAGTAACATCGCATCGCCATAAGAGAAAAATCGATATTGCTGTTCAATGGCATGTTGATAAATTTCCATCATTCGCTCTCGTCCGATAAAGGCACTCACTAACATCAACAAGGATGACTTAGGTAAATGAAAGTTGGTTACCATCATATCAACGACTTTAAATTCATAGCCTGGATAAATAAAAATATCAGTTTCTTCTCGTGTGGCCTCAAGCGTGCCAGATTTTGCAGCTGACTCTAAAGAACGAACGGCCGTTGTACCAATGGCAATTACACGCCCACCACTTTTTTTGGTTTGATGAATTTTATCAACGGTATCTTGAGAAATCTCATAATACTCACTATGCATAGTATGGTCTTTGATATTGTCAGTTTTCACAGGTTGAAAAGTGCCTGCACCTACATGCAAAGTAACGAACGCCGAATTAATGCCTTTGTCTTTTAAAGCATTAAGCAAAGCATCATCAAAATGCAATCCTGCCGTAGGTGCGGCAACTGCGCCGTCGTGTTTGGCATATACGGTTTGATAACGACTCAAATCCTGTTCATCGTCTGTACGCTCAATGTACGGTGGCAAGGGGATATGCCCAACATTATCCAACAATGCAAGCAGTGAATCGGTGGCAAATTCAAGCGTATAAAAACCGTCTTGTTTATTTAAAACGGTCGCTTTTTCGCTATTTTCAAGTGTAATTTTGCTACCTATTTGTGGCGCTCTAGAGGCACGAATCATTGCCAACACCTGTTTGTCATTTAACAACCGCTCAATCATTATTTCAACTTTTCCACCGCTGTCTTTATGTCCAAATAATCGTGCTGGAATGACTTTGGTATTGTTCATCACTAACAAATCACCCGATTGTATAAAATCACCTATTTGATGAAATTGTGCATCTATAAGATTCGATTGTCCGATTAAAAGCCGTGAATCTGTCCTGTTTTTTGACGGATGTTGTGCAATCAGTGACTTAGGCAAGTCAAAGTCAAAATCACTGAGTTGCATCTTTAAAGTCTTTGGTATTAAATAGCTCCAACACTTGGTAAGTAGCATTCACAATAGCACGAGGGGTGACAGTAGCGCCAGTAAAGGCATCAAATATGCCACCATCACGCTTTACCCTCCATTGCTTCTTATTCGTACCAGACAAAGATAATCCTTTAAATTGCTTAATCCAATTTGATTTTTTAGTTTCAATTTTATCACCCAATCCTGGTGTTTCTTTATGTGTGATAACACGAACACCCAAAAGTTTTTTGTCACTTCCAATGCCTGTCAATAAACGGATATTACCACTATAACCATTTGGATAAGTGTGTTCAATCAAGTAGGCAAAAGTGTGATTATTCTTTTTGGCAGGGTAAATACTAAGCGTTTGTTTAATGCCGTGTAAACTGACTTCTTTTAAAATTTTATCTTGCAAAATATTATTGTCATAGCCCTGAACCAATTCACCAAGACGCTTAATCAATAATTGTTCTTCATTATATTTGATCTGCTCCTTAGTAGAATCTTGCACAAGGGAGACAAAAAATACGCTGACCAAGCTAAAGACTAACAATAAAAATCCCGCCTTAAATATGCGCTTTCTATTCATTTGCCAAACACCTTAGGCTGTGTGTAATAATCAATCAGTGGCACAACAATATTCATCAATAAAACAGCAAAAGCAACCCCATCTGGATAACCACCAAAAGTGCGAATAATCACAATCAACATACCAATCAGAAAGCCATAAATTAATCGTCCTTTTGGTGTGGTGCTAGCTGAAACTGGGTCAGTAGCAATAAAAAATGCACCCAACATTGTGCCACCGAGCATTAAGTGATTTTGCACAGGTAGGTATTCACCATCACCTAATGACACTAAAAATGCAGTAACCACCATACCTAACAAAAAAGCACTTGGAATGTGCCAAAAAATAACACGCCTAGCAAGTAAATATAACCCACCCAACAAGAAGCCTGCATTGACCCATGCCTGAGCGCCTGAATATGGGTTTAATTCACCCATCATCTTACCTAAGCCCAGTTGAGTTTTTACATCATCTAATCGGGTTGCACCACTCAGTGCGTCCACTATATTGGAATTAAGATTAAAAATCACATCTAATGCTTGGCTGAAATTGACAAACTCACTTGCCCAAGTTGTCATTGGCAACGGATAAGAAATCAGCAAGAAAGCATAGCCCAACATCGCTGGATTAAAAGGATTATTGCCCAAGCCACCATACAGTTGCTTGCCAAAAATAATGGCAAAACTCACGCCCACAACAACAATCCACCAAGGGGCAATACTGGGAATAGAAATCGCCAATAAGACGGCTGTTAAAACAGCAGAGCCATCGGCAATTGCAGGCTTAATAAGGTGTTTTCTGATTTTTAAAAATGTTGCCTCTACTACAATTGCCACTACCACTGCCAAGAGTATTTGCACGATAACGCCCCAGCCAAAAAAAGCATAAGCCACACTAATGCCCACTACAAGTGCATAAATAACTTGGCGCATCATCTGCGAGGTTGAGTTAAACACTACTGTCATTTTCTCAAAACTCCTTTATTTTTCACCCTTGCCACTGCCTGTGCTATTTTGTCTTTTTGGGTTTTATCTTCTGCCATTTTCTTTTTCAATTCTTCTTTCTTTCTTGCCATCATCTCAGCACGCTCTGTCTTATTGCGCTCAACTCTAAACTCTTTAAATTCAAATCGCTCTCTAGCAATATCCGTTTTTTGCTTTTCTTTCGTCTGCTTGTAATACAATGCTTTAGCAAATGAGAAATACTGCGCCAATGGAATATGACTGGGGCAAACTATATCACAACAACGACATTCAATACAATCTCTTAGATTATAATCCATTGCCCTGTCCATATTCTCACTCTTAGCATACCAAAACAACTGTTGTGGCAATAAGCCTACTGGGCAAACTTCATTACATTGTCCGCAACGAATACAGGATTGTGTACTTGGTTTTAGTGTAGCGTTATTAACAAAAATACAGTTGGTGGTTTTGCAAATTGAATATTGTACACTTGGCACATCAACCCCCATCATCATACCACCCATTCTAATCTGGTGTAAATTGTTGTTTGGCTTGGATTGTGCCACAACCGATGCAAATGATGTGCCCAGTCTTGCCTCATAATTTCTTGGCTCTTTCACAGCAGAGCCGGTGACTGTCACAATGCGTGAAATTAAAGGCTTATTATCAATAACTGCATCGTAAATCGCTTTAACTGTGCCAACATTTTGACACAACACCCCATAGTCCGAAGCAAATTCTCCTGAGGGTATTTCAATATCAAGCAAGGTCTTAATTAATATTTTTTCCGCACCAGAAGTGTATTTGGTCGGAATCTGAACAATCTCAATATGTTCATTAAAGTTATACATCAAAAGCGAGTTAAAAGCTTCTTGCTTATCATTCTCAATCGCGATGATTGCTTTTCTTGCACCACACCCGTGCATCAAGACTTCCACACCACGAATGATTTCACGGGGGTAGTGTTGCATTAAAGCATCATCACACATAATATCTGGTTCACACTCAGTAGCATTCACAATCAAGGTTTGTGCGCCTTGTGCATTGGATATTTTTATATGTGTTGGAAATCCTGCACCGCCCATACCAACAATACCTGCTTCACGAATTCTTTGAATAACTTTGCTAGGCGCACATCTTAAAAAATCTTGGTCACATTTCTCAATCTCAATCCATTTATCCCTGCCATCAGAATCAATGACAATACATACGCCATCAATACCTGATGGATGTGGTATGGGATGTTTTTCAATAGCCAAAACCACGCCTGAGATAGAAGCATGCATATAGGTTGGGTATTTACCTAGCGTTTTTGCAATGACTTGCCCCGTTAGTACCTTATCACCTACTTTCACACAAGGTTTTTGCTTACCACCAACCCTTTGTTGCAAAGGCAATACTACTTGTTCTGGTGGGGCAACTTGCCTAACTTCTGGTTTTTTTACCAAATATAGATTAGGAATATGCACCCCACCTTTAAAGGTATAACTAGCCATGCGCTATCTCCTTTAAATCTGGAACATAGTTGCCCAAAGTTGTCTCTAACGCCTTAATATGAATACAATCCACAGGACACACCGGAATACACAAATCACACCCTGTGCACTCATCTTCAATAACCGTTGTCATTACCTTAGAAGCGCCAACAAAGGCATCCACTGGACAGGCTTGAATACACAAAGTGCAACCAATACAAACCTGCTCATCAACATAAACCACATGATCGGTTGTATTCTCTCCGAACTCCTCATTCAATAATAATGTTTCTACATCTAGCAATTCTGCTAAAGCATCCACACCGTCTTGTCCACCAGGTGGACATTGATTGATTTGCGCCTCCCCCTTGGCAATTGCTTCAGCATAAGGACGACACCCTGCAAAATCACACTGCCCACATTGTGTTTGCGGCAAGAGCGCATCAATTTGGTCAACCAAGGGATTGCCATCAATTTTAAACTTAATTGCCGCATAGCCCAAGATTAAACCCAAAATTAGCGACAACACAGAAAAAATAATAATAGCGTCAAACATAGTGGCCTTAGGCTAATCCAATAAAACCCATAAACGCCATTGACATGAGTCCTGCGGTAATAAGTGCAATTGGCACACCTTGAAAAACTAAAGGCACATCCGCCCCCTCAAGTCGCTCACGAATTGTTGAGAACAACACCAACACAAAAGAAAAGCCAATTGCCGCACCAAAGCCATACACTGCCGATGCCAAAAATCCATTGTCTTGATTGACATTCAACAAAGCAACGCCTAACACCGCACAATTTGTCGTAATCAATGGCAAAAACACGCCTAAAGACTGATGTAAAACAGGGGAGGTTTTATTCACCACCAACTCTGTAAAACCCACCACGCCCGCAATAGCTACAATAAAAGCAACGGTGCGCAGATACTCCATCTCAAACGGAAGCAAAATATAAGTATTAATCAAATAACTACTCACACTCGCCAAAGTTAACACAAAAGTCGTCGCAAAGCCCATGCCAATTGCAGTCTCAACTTTCTTTGACACACCCATAAATGGACACAAGCCTAAGAACTTTACCAAGACAAAATTATTCACCAAAATGGTACTAACAAGAATTAGAATATATTCATTCATAAAGTTGATTTTAACTT
>NZ_CDSC02000280.1 GCF_001298715.1 Bathymodiolus azoricus thioautotrophic gill symbiont | reverse complement strand
CATCATTAGTTGAATAATTTGGTATAGCCTTTGTCAGTGGGTGCGTTTGTGCCTCCAGCATTTGACTTACCCCACGCCTTGATTGAGCCATCGGCTTGAAGAACGGCAAAAGCAGATCTATTTGGATAAGATGACGCATTATAATATCCACCAAAATCATTATAAGTACTAGAATAATCCACCTCAGCAAAGCGCCACATTGGTTCTGTTATTTTTTGCAAATAATCTTTTAATAAAGCTGATCGAGCAGGTAAGAATTGATCAGTCAATGCTGAGGACAGAACACCTTGCTCGTTAACATGAACAAAAGATGCACTTTTTGGCCAGTTAACATTCGGGGCAATTTCTGTATCGTTACTGTTTTGATGACAACCGCCACAACTCATTGCTTCAGCACGGTTTCTAATCATTTTTGCATTATAATTTGACAAATTTAATGCGCTTAGTTTGTTGCTGATGATTGTGTTTAAACTTTTTTTGTTACCGTTAGCGGTATTATCATTTGTATTTGCATCTGATTGGAATTCATTGTAGTGGTTAGCACTATTCAAACTAATGCCATTAATAATATCGCTAGCACTAGGATTACTTGCACGCCTTTCAGGTGCTAACAAGTTATCAACATAAGTATCAAAATCATGATTGAAGTAAATCCTCAAAGCCTTTAACGCATCTGAATCTAAGCTCTTCTCATCGGCAAAGAGCTCAGCTAATGGGTTGAATTTAACGGTATCAGCGACAAAAACAGCCTCTCCCTTGGCATTGATGTCGGTTTTAAATTCTCTAAGTTGCCATGGACTTTGAAAGAACGAGTTAGAACGCACTTGACCTGTGCCATGGGTGTAGTGGGTAAAGTTAATAGCTACAGGCAATTTAACACCCCTGTGTGTTAACCCTTTGTAAAAGAACTTTTCTAGTTGCACTAGCGCATCTGCTTTACTCATGTCGCCTATTTTTTTCCAAAAATCTACTACCGCAAAACACCCTCTTTTGCCCCTACTAGGCTCTGGGTTTGGGTATCGAGCCTCAAAGCTTAGAAAGAATCTGTCGCCATTATTTTTATGATAAACAATTCGGTATTCGCCACAATGCTGGCCATTACTGGCACTTAGGTCGAAACGGTTGAATATTGCACTTGGCGACATAGCTGAAACAGAGACTTCTTTTTCTCTTTTTTGTAAATCCATTTTCACAAGGCCATTGGTTTTTGAATTAACCTTAAATGTGTTTCGCAAGCTATTTAGGAGTTGAGTGTTAGAGCTACTCGTTGTAGCACCACTACTATTGCGAATGCTTGTAAGTGTTTTAGCAAGTGAGAATTTTTCATCAAAATCATCGTTATCCACACCAGTGGCACCTCGGTTAAAAACCAAAGCATCGTTAGAAATATTGATAGCGGTTGGGGGAGTGGCAGGATCAGTACTTGCTGATGCTTTGTTTTGTAAGTAATCATCCATTAGGCTGTGTCCATCAATGGGTCCGCCTGCAATGGCTGTGTGGGTTAAGGCAATGCTTAATAGTGAAATGCGAATAAGGTTTGTGTTATAGGATATTGGATTCATTTTGAATTTTATTTTACTATTTTACTTTTGCTTAAAATTTTTCATTTTACTCGAAAACTTTCCTGAGTTTTGAGATACGCTCATCCAGCGTAACAATGGTCAAGTAAACACCAATGGTTTAATCCGTCAATACTTGCCAGAGGGCGTGAACTTATCACTCTGCAGTCAAAAAGATTTAGATGAAATTGCTCGGTTGCTTAATACTCGACCTAGAAAAAGATTTGACTTTAAAATTCCAGAGGATATGATGCGCAGGGTTTTAACTGAGAACAGTAATAGTGTTGCACTTGGTTTTTGAATTCAAGGCGGTCCCCCTATTCCACGAAAAATGGGGTATTACAAGTGCTATTTTGAGTGCTTAACGCACCTAAAATTATCCAAATAATTTTTTCCTAAACCGAAATATCCAGAAGCATAATATTTACATTTATTCTCAATATATTTCCATGTAGAATTATCAGTAAATAGTTCCTTTAATTTGTTTAAATCCCCATCTTTTTTGATATGTGCAGCCATTCCATTGTAAAAATATAAATCTGGGTCGTTGCTAATTTCC
>NZ_CDSC02000198.1 GCF_001298715.1 Bathymodiolus azoricus thioautotrophic gill symbiont | reverse complement strand
TTAAAACAAAATATATATTGACAAATGTACCAGCAACAATTATCATAAATCTATCTATTTTTTTGTGTGGTTAGACATGGACAGAGGTCTGACTGGAGTACAATCTGGGCCATTGTGACTAATTGTATGGTAGTTACATTTTAACATCTGTTAGTATCATCTATCATTGTTAAAGTTATGAGTTGTATTACTGCACTTTTGGTATTCCAGCTTCCTGAGCCTTCCTCCACCAATAAACCATACAAAAACCAAGTGACAGATAATATTTAATTTTCAATGATAAGCTGAAAGTTGTGCCTTCTCTATTTTTTATAATATTTAATTTAAGTATATCAAAGGAATATAGTCAAAAATAGCTGAAAAATTCTTTTTTTTCTCAAGAAAAATGACGTAATAACTTAATTGTATTAACATGGTCAAATATTTAAATATAGATAAGGTATACTGCTGTCAAAAGAACGGAGGAAAAACACCACTAAAATTCTAACCTACTCGGTACTAATATATGATAACAAACAAAAAATAAGTGTCAAAGTAACAAAACCAACAACATTTACACTTCAAATAACACTAGTCTAATATTTACATTACAGGGTACTATTACACGTTTATAAACATAGTATCTCTACAGTATCTTAAACGTTATCATGAAAGTATACTTTCCATACAAATACTTGTGTCATTATCTATGTTTAAGATTACAACTCTCCACCTTACATAGAAATCCTGTTAGTTGATAGATATTGTTAAAAAATCAAGTATTTTCATATTTAGATTATGAAAAGAAAGTTTTAAACAGTAATGGTCATCAATTCAACCAATGTCCACTAAAACAAACCTCTAACCTCTAACCTCTAACCTCAATTCATTGAACATAAAAAAGACCACGACATATGGCATTTGAATACCAGGTCCTGGCTTCATAGTGGGAAAAATATGAAAATTATGAAACTAGTGGCTCATCTGATTTTAAATGGTTCAATCAAATTGTAGCTTCTAAGATTTTTATTCAATATTCAACATAATCAACAAACATGAAATGAAAATATTAACAACATTCATGGCAATCAATGATAAAGAGAATTCTGAAAAGTTTCAGAATTAAAGGATTTGCAATTCTAAAAGTCTCATGATCTGTGCAAGCCAAACATATCAAATATCAATCCGTATGAAGTCAGAAAAATTATTGATTGGCAATGAGAAAGAAATAGTTCTGCTGATTATTTGTATTTGCTATAATGAATTTTAAAGGAAAACCAGGGTGTTTTATCCTACATATGTCGTAACATCAAATATCAATATGAACAGTAAGAAAAAAATAATAATCTATCCATTTTGATTTGCAATTCAAAATTATGAAATTTTACCATAGATCCTGAACCAGCATTCATTTTGCAATAGAAAACAGAAATTTCCATATCACAATGCCTTTCATGCCAATTTTATTTGCATTTTTATTTCTGGTATTAAAGATGCTTAAAAAAAAAAAAAAATACCTTTAGGCCTCCCAAGATTGGATCGAATAAACCCTATAGACCTTCATTTATATAAAATACATATCAAAAAGATTCATTGCCTGGTTCTTGAAAAGATTTATAGAGTTACATAATTCCACATCCTTTTTCCTTAAAGTCCCCTATTGGACACTTCCATGGATTATCATCAATTCTAGAAGTCTGAAGAATTATCTCTGTCCAGTTTGAATTTCATTTAGCAGAATTTCTTCAGTAGAAAC
>NZ_CDSC02000410.1 GCF_001298715.1 Bathymodiolus azoricus thioautotrophic gill symbiont | reverse complement strand
TGATGCGAATTTACATATTTCCAGTTTTAATTTTCCACAAGTTATTCAAAAACCCCTCTTGGATCAAACACCTGTTTTAATTTATCTTCAATTTCTTGACAAATTAGATTGTCATTTTTTGATAGGCAGGGCTTCTCAATTTTACCGATATAGGCTTTTGGCATCACTTTAAAACTGATTTGCGTTACCATTGCCAGTTGTCCTTTTGAGCCAACTAACAGTCGTGCGACATCATAGCCTGCGACATTTTTCATGACCTGACCGCCAAAATTTAAGAGCTCACCATTACCATCAATAATTTGTACACCTAACACGCTGTCGGATATATCTTGCCCGCCGTTAGCATACACTGCACCAATGCTTACGCTATCATTGTCTGTGTAAAAGGGTAAGGCTTGATTGTTGTTTTCAAGTTGTTTTTTAATCTGTGCAATCGGCGTGCCTGCTTTTACCGTCATCACCAACTCTTCTGCGTAATATTCTACAACGCCTGAATAATCCAGCAATGCGCTGTTAATATGCAAATTACTAGATGCCTTAACCAAAGTTTGCAATTGCTGAGTGCGTGTGTCTATTGGATTTTTCATTAGAAACGCTCCAATTCTGGATGTGGTAATTTGCCGTGATGCACATGCATTGCACCCAACTCAGCACAACGGTGCAATTCGGGTACTGCCTTACCAGGATTGAGTAGTGATTTTGGGTCAAAAACTGCCTTGATTTTATGAAACACCTCTAACTCTTTACTGTTAAATTGATGACACATGGCATTGAGTTTTTCCACGCCCACACCGTGTTCACCTGTGATTGTGCCACCCATATCAACGCTGAGTTTTAAGATTTCTGTGCCGAATTCTTCGGTTTTTTCTAGCTCACCTGCCACATTGGCATCATACAAAATAAGCGGGTGTAAATTACCATCGCCCGCATGGAAAACATTGGCGACTCTGAGCTGATATTTTTGACTTAACTCATTAATTTTTTCCAACATATCTGCCAAATGACGGCGTGGAATCGTACCATCCATACAATAATAATCAGGGGACAGTCTGCCTACCGCAGGGAAAGCAGACTTGCGTCCTTTCCACAAATTGAGTCGCTCTGCTTCGCTCTGTGATACTTTCAAAGTTGATGCACCTGATAAAACTTTTAATACACAGTCAAGTTCTGCTTGTACTTGCGCCTTAGTACCGTCCAATTCACAAAGTAATAGCGCCTGAGCCTCTAATGGATAACCCACATTTGCAAATCCTTCGGCCGCTTCAATGGCAAAACTGTCCATCATCTCTAACCCAGCAGGGATAATCCCCGCCTTAATGATATCAGCCACTGCGTTCGCACAATCACGCACAGAATCAAACCCAGCCATCACCACACGAGCCAACTCAGGTATTGGTGTGAGTTTCACAGTAATCTCGGTCACAATACCCAATAAACCTTCTGAGCCATTCATTAGCACCAAAAGCCCCAAGCCTTCATCTTGACGACTCAAAATAAGTTCTTCGCCATCAATAGTCAGCATCTTAATCGCTTCAACATTATGCACCGTCAAGCCGTATTTCAAACAATGCACCCCGCCAGAATTTTCAGCCACATTACCCCCAATCGTACAAGCGATTTGACTAGATGGGTCAGGTGCATAATACAAGCCAAATTCGGCAACCGCTTCGCTAATGGCAATATTTCTCACCCCCGGCTCAAGGACTGCTAAGCGTTTCTTCTCATCAATAAATTTAATTTTGTTGAGTTTTGAAAGCCCTAAAACAACAGACTCTTCCAACGGCATCGCACCACCTGATAAACCTGTGCCTGCACCACGCGTGACCACAGGTGTGTTGTATGCTTTACAAATTTTTAATACTTGTTTAATCTGCTCAACACTCTGGGGCAATACTACCGCTAAGGGTTTTTGCCGATACACGCTCAAGCCGTCACACTCAAATGGGCGTGTATTTTCCTCACCTGTAAGAACATTACCCTTAGGCAGAGTGCGAGATAATTCGTGAATAATTGACATCAACTAAAAATTTCTTGATTCAAGAAATTAAATAACGGTGAAGCAACGGTGAAGCAATTTTTCTTGACTGCTATCCCTGTTGCAATAAAGGTATTATGAAAATTTTTCCAACTATTAGTGTGTGTTTTAAAACAACAGTGAAGCAAAATTACAATCATTTCGCCCGCCATGGTACATATTTTCTTGCTTTCGTTCCAACATTTGTATCGTATATATTTATTCTCTTTTCTTCTAGGCTAAAGTTTATTATTTTAGATACCATTGACCTATTCTCTTCTCCTATACCTAAACGCTCTCTTAAAGAAGTATTTGTCATATAGTCTCTTTGAACATATC
>NZ_CDSC02000411.1 GCF_001298715.1 Bathymodiolus azoricus thioautotrophic gill symbiont | reverse complement strand
CCCTACCACCAAACCTACACCTACGACACAGGCAACAATCTAACCCATCTCTCACACCAAGCCAATAGCAGCACATGGCAACAAACTATCATCATCCACCCAAACAACAACCGTGGCACCGAAACCCAACAATCTACCAGCGATTTTGATGCCAATGGCAACCTACTAACCCTTGACAATATTGGCACTCTACATTGGCACTATAACAACACCCTTAACCAACTTACCAAAGCAGACAAAAGCAACACCACACAATACTATGTTTATGACTACCAAGGCAATCGAGTTCGCACTGTGGCTGAATCTAACAATCAAGCACAAAGCCAAAGAGACTACCTACCTTCACTAGAGCTTTCAATCAACCAAGCAAAACAACAAACTAGCACCTTGCACATTGGCACTCACATATTCAGTGAAACCAGCAAAGACAACATACAAAACCCCGTCCAAACCCGCTACCAACTCACCAGCCACCTACAATCCAACACCCTAGAGTTGGATGACAAAGCCCAAACTCTCAGCTACGAACACTACTATCCCTATGGTGGCACTGCCATCATCGCTGGCAAAGACAAAACCCAAGTCCAACAAAAACGCTACCGCTACACAGGTAAAGAAAGAGACGACAGCAGTGGTTTATACTACTACGGTGCTAGGTATCTAGCTCCTTGGTTGGCAAGATGGATAAGCCCCGATTCAGCGGGTGCAGTGGATGGCTTGAATTTATATGTTTATGTGGGCAATAATCCCCTTAAATACACAGACCCAACAGGACATTGTATTAATACAATATCCAATGATGAATTTTTTAAAAGAATAAATAAAGACAAGACTAGTGAATTAAATATTTGGGTTGGGGATGCACATCACTTACCAGATGCAAACAAATTGTTATTAACTTTGGCGGAAAACATTGATCTTGAGCGTATTGGAAATCTGGTGATTGAAGAAGTAAATGTTTCAATTTCAGGAGATAAGCGACCTACCTCAGTACAAGGACCAGCTATGTTTCGAACAATAGTAAATTATGCGATGCGTGAATATAATATAAACGAAATGCAGGCTATGACACTTTCTAGTTATACATTAAAAATGCGGGCGTTAATAGGCGAAGGTCCACTAATAGATAAAAAATTTAAGGGTATTTTTATTGGCGGAGAAAATTGGAAAAATCCCAGGTTAGAAGTTTCAAGAATAAAAGGCGGTATGCTTGCAATAGTTGGTGCTTGTCATTTATTAACAAGTGCACCGTTAAAAAATAAAAATATACATCCAGACGCATTTCCCGTTCAAGATCACCTTAAACCTGATACAAGTATTGCTTTAATTCCACGAAATGTCATTATATTCCTCAATAACATTCCATTTGTAAGGCAAGGCAATTCAGAGACCGAATTTGGATTATGGGTTAACGGCAAAGATAACAAACCAGAAAATGCATTTTTAGTTATTGGCAGAGGGGAGGCAATGAGAGAAAGGTTTGGCGATGTAATGCAACCAACGCCAATGGATTTAAGCAAATTATTGCCTATTAAGGAACCGAGCCCCTGATCTAAACGCAATGAATCATCGTGTAATGCCTTAACCTAAGGTTCAATTAGTAGAGACCTTTGCATAAATAGTCAACCCTTAAAAACCACACAACAAATTGATTTATAACAATAAAACTAACAATAACCCTAGACAAATCAACCAACTTTTGTTAAAATACCCCTTATTCCT
>NZ_CDSC02000488.1 GCF_001298715.1 Bathymodiolus azoricus thioautotrophic gill symbiont | reverse complement strand
GTCGTTGTAAGGTTGGGTTTCTGCCAGGTGTTTTGCACTAAGATCTTCTTTTACTTGGGTATCACCAGGGTTTATGGATAGCCATGGTTTGATTTGAAAGTCGGTGTTATACGCCTCAACTCTAACATGTAGCTCTTTAGATAAGAATTTCATCATGGATTTGTAATCGTCATCACTCATTGCAGTATTTTTTGTAATGATTTTTATTTTAGAGACAGAACCCTCAATCTGATTTATTGCACCTTTAAGATGTCCTAACAGTTCTTGCTCAGAGTAACTGTCTGAGTCTATGAGAACCAGAGGTATCTTGTTGTGACTAGGTCTTTTTGCGAGATTGTATAAAACAACAGTTTTATTTTTTCGGTAGAAAAAACCCACATCGTCTGAGGGGCGTGTATCGTAAAACACAAAACCATTGGTCACCCCATTCGCTCCTGCTAGTCCTTTTACTGTCGTGTATTCATCACGCTCATAACGACAAGCATATGATCCTTTATTCGGACCTGAAGGGCTGTATGTCAACACGTTTGCATTGAACTTACTACTTAAATCACTCACACAATCCGAGTAACCAACTACACCATGTGTGGCATACCAGTCTGCACTACCATTACCCATTTTTATGTTTATTTCTGCCATTGAAGTGCCATCAGGCAGTTGATTTTCTAGTTTTTTTAGTGCTGCCAAAGTAGTATCAAAATCACTTGCCATAACACGAATTTTTAACTTACCTTTCAATCCTTCTATCGATCTATTTAGTTGTAGCGAACCATCCTCACCCACAGAAACAACAAGATGATAATTGTCGTCTGTGTAAGGATCAAGCTGGGTTAATTCGCCGTCTTTGTAGCCCCAGACAACCTTTCCTTCGTCAAGATGATAGCGATCGTTAACTGTATTTCTACCGACTGGTTCTGCTCTTGACACACCTAATCTAGAGCTGACCTTGGTTTCAATATCCATTGCTTTCAGTCCCCTTGCGACATCTTTACCAAAATCATCGCCTGGATTACACCCTTTTATAGCGACTGTGTCAATGCTTGATTGAACGGGTAATACACCTTTTAATGCAACAACATGATCAACAATGTTATCGGCTACTCTCTGTCCTGTAGTTTTTAACCTTTTGTCACCATGTCCATTAAATAGTATTTTAATATTATTTGCTTCTATTTCATATAATTTTGGTCCATGCACAATCTGGTAGCCACCCTCTTTATCCATTTGAATCAGCGTGGAGTTTTTAAAATGTTTGCCTGCCCTGCTTGCCGAACTCTTTATCATGACTGGATCATCTTCTAACTGAACAACAACATAATGTGTATCCCTAGGGCCAGGAGAAACCTCAAGCTGATTTGTTACTGTTGTCTTATCCCATACACTGAACTCTTGTTGAGAGTCTCTGATTTCAATAGCAATATCTGATGCATCCATCATACATTCCTCAGCCCAGGCTTTGCGAGCTGCATTTTTATCAAGGTTAATTTCATCTGTACTTAGT
>NZ_CDSC02000412.1 GCF_001298715.1 Bathymodiolus azoricus thioautotrophic gill symbiont | reverse complement strand
CAGTTGAAACATTCAAAACTGTTGTCTCTTCTATGAAATACTAACTTATGAAACCTGTAAACAGTTTTAACCTTTTTCAATTGTCACGTGCTACCTCTGACATAATCTTCAACTTGTTGAAGGCTGTCAGTATTTGGTAGAAGTTCTATCAAAGTTGACATCAAATATGCATGACTAAGAATGTCTTCCTATGCTGAATTTTCAGTCAAAATTTTGACTATACATGTAGGGTTTGGTTTGTAACTTACTTGCTAACTGACGACTTCGTAAAACAACAGGGTCGAGATCATCAGGTTCATCATCAGAGTTACCTCCCTGTCCAGACCGTCTATCCCGATGACCATCAGGTGTAGATTGTTTGTTTTTCTTTTTATTTTTAACTTTTGTAAAAAATGCTGAATTAGGATCAAAATCCTGAAATAAATATATAGTTATCTATTAATAATTATATGCAATGAAGAAATAATTATATGGATATACATTTAAATGTGCTGGGGTCCGTTGTTGAACTTGTGATTAAGTTAATCATATGATTCATTCCTAATCACATAATTAGCTAATTCAATGATTAAATATGATTAGCTAATACCTGGATAAAAAAAAGAGTTCAGCAACAAAATTTAATCATTGAATTAGCATCTTATGAACTATATATTAACAGCAAATATTCCGTCAAAAGTTGCTTGGAAAAATATTATTAACAATACTATCAATGATTTTGAGCACAAAGCTAAATTAATAAGAATGGAAGGGATAGGGATTTTGATAGATTTATAGAACTTTTCAAATTTGGAAATCCAGCAGACATTTGGCGATATGGAACTACCACCAAAAAACTACATGTCGCTAGAAGTGTTTCAAAACTATGGACTTTTCCGCCGAAAGCAAAGAACTGTTCCTTGTGTGGAGTATATTCTAAGGACATTTTGTGCCATCAAATCACAATCTGTGCAGAACTTCGATACCAAAGACAAGATCTTGTCAACAAACTGTTTCAATTACTTGGCCATAGCAAATGCACCGAACTTTTACATCTAGACAAGTTTCAGTAGTGTAACATCC
>NZ_CDSC02000414.1 GCF_001298715.1 Bathymodiolus azoricus thioautotrophic gill symbiont | reverse complement strand
TATAACTATACTTTCTTGACAAATTCGGATTTAAGCTTCATTCCACCAAAGTTTGGGATTTTACAATCAATATCGTGATCACCATCACACAGGCGAATATTTTTAACTTTGGTGCCCACTTTCACCACCGATTGAGAGCCTTTAATTTTTAAATCTTTAATAACGCTTACTGTATCTCCATCACTTAAAACATTGCCATTTGCATCTTTAATAATACGCTCTTGCTCGTCTAAATCATTTGCTGAAAACTCGTAAGCACACTCAGGACACACCAAAAGATTGCCATCTTCATAAACATATTCAGAACTACATTTGGGGCACTTGGGTAGGCTCATACTGTGAATGGGTATTTCACCGCTGGATGATGCTCATAATCAAGCAGTTCAAAATCATTTATTGTCACCCAAGTTTCTAAATCTTGTAGAGTTTTAATCTCTGGATTGATGTTAAGTTTTGGTAGTGGCAATGGCTCACGATTCATTTGCTCATTTTTAAAAATTTCAACTTGATTTTCATACAGATGCACATTTGACAAATGATGGCGTATCTTCTTAGCCTTCTTGCCGGTAATTTGTGCGGTAATCAATAATAAAAATGCCACTTGAAAATGATTAAACGGCTGCCCAATTGCATAATCACTACTACGCTGATAACTCTCAAGATACAAATCATCACCTAATAAATTAAAGTGATGCGTGTGCAAACACGCTGGCAAGCACGCACGATGAATAAGATTAGGGTGATTGAATGTCATCATTTCACGCCTGTCGTCAATACCGCGAGATAAATCTGTCACAATTTTTTTGTATTGGTCCATTGGTTCATCGCCTTCAACACCAGGGAAAGCACGACCAATCACACCATAACAAAGCCCCATATCGTCCTCACCTTTTCTATATGGATTGTCTAACCATGCTTGGTTTTCATTGGTATTAGCATTCCAAGTGTTACAGCCCAATTCTCTAAATTGAGCGGCACTTTGATAACCACGAATATAACCCAACATTTCAGCAATGGCTGATCTCCAAAAGAGCTTTTTAGTGGTTACCGCTGGCACTGTACCACCAGACAAGTCGTGCTCAAAGGTAGCGCCAATAATGGCTAAAGTTTTTTGCCCAGTACGCGCATTAGATAGCCACACACCTTCATCTAAGATTCGCCTGCCAATGTCAATATATACCTTCATCTAGACGCTCTGTTTGCTTTTAAAAGTAAGTAGACGCCTAACATAATCATCGGTAAACTCAATAGCTGCCCCATAGTAAGCCAGCCAAATGCCAAATAACCCAACTGCACATCAGGTACTCTAACAAACTCAATGATAAATCTAAACAACCCGTACAAAATTAAAAATAACGCAGAAATTGTCATCGGCGCACGCGGTTTCTTGCTAAATATCCACAGAACCACGAATAATACCAAGCCTTCTAAAAATGCTTCATACAATTGTGATGGATATCGTGCAACACCCTGCTCTTGAATATAGAGTCCAAACGGACTTGTGGTTACCTTGCCCCAAAGCTCACCATTGATAAAATTACCCAGTCGACCAAAACCCAAACCTAATGGCACAAGTGGTGCAACAAAATCCATCGTTGCAAAAAAGGTTTTGTTGTATTTACGATTAAATAATACCATCCCCAACAACACACCTAAAAATCCACCATGAAATGACATGCCACCATCTTGAAAAGCAAGGATAGACAGTGGGTCTGATAAGAAAGCACCAAAATTATAAAATAACATATAGCCTATGCGACCACCAAAAACAACGCCTATAGCGCCGTAAAAAATCATGTCTTCTACTTGCTGTTTGTTCCAGTCATTTAGTTGCTTAGTACGATAACTTGCCAATAAGTAAGCACTCAAAAAAGCCAACAGATACATTATTCCGTACCAGTAAATCTGGATAAAGCCTAAGTCTAGTGCGATTGGGTTGATATCAGGGTATGTCATATAGTGTGGTACGCTCGAGGTGATTTGAACACCCAACATTTGGCTTCGGAGGCCAAGACTCTATCCAATTGAGCTACGAGCGCATAATTTAGTATGCAAAAGTGTTTAAATTAGTCATTTTTAGAACAAAAAACCGCTTGCATATTGGCAACTAATTTCAAAATTTTTGCATCTTTTATTTTGCATAAAATTTTATTACCATCACGCCGTGATTCAAGAATGCCTTTGGTTCTAAGGATATCAATATGCTGAGAAATGTTAGATTGAGAAGAGCCAACTTGCTCTACAATTTCTAACACTGGTAATTCATCGCCCTTCAATGCACATAAAATCTTTAAACGCAATGGGTGTGCCATCGCCTTTAATGCTTTGGTTGCCTTATTAATGTCTTCATCTCTTTCTAATAATTTCATCATAATTTTATTTTTAAATTTTACCTAGCATACCATATATGCCGTATCTTCTGACTTTAATCAATATCATTCTTTGATAATAATTAATCAAACTGTCGTTCTCAAGTGCCACATCAAAAATTTTCCATTTACCTGATTTGTTTTTGTGGAAGGACAAATCAACATTAAAACCGTATCTAGAATAACCCTTGGCATTTAATCTAACAACAATTATATTACCACCTCTCATTGGTCTTGCATAAACAAAATCAAGCGACCTTGATCGACCTTTCGCTAATTTCACCAACAAAGTGTTAATAACATTTTGCTTTAATGAATTAGAAAAATATTTAACTTCCTCGTCACTTAGACTCACATAGCTCGCTGACAAAACCTCATCAGCGATATACTCAAAATCAAACAACGGTGTAATTTCCTGATTAATAAGAAAACCCATCATTTGTGGCGAGTAAGTTGCGACGCTGGTTAATTGATTAAGCTTGATAATAGCCACCTGTATAGTTTTAACAGGGCTGTCTTCTGGTGTTGGCGCTTCATTTATTGTTGCATCTTTATAGGCAAATACAAGCGATGGTATCAATATACTAAATACTAATAGAACTGTATTTAACTTTTTCATATTTTTCTCCGTTATCTAACAAATAAAACAAGTAAAATTATAAATTTGTACACATTATATATACTTCAAACCTTTATTAAACTAATAATTATATTATGATTTTCTTGAATTCTTTAAAACACCCGTTATTCTTAGTGATTTTTTCCACTTTCTTTACACTTAGTGCCTGTAATGCCACAGAAAAAACAGAAAGTAAAAAACTAAACACCAAAGAAAAACAAAACCTAGAAGCATTTTTCAACGACCTTGAGGCGTTTACTCAGGTTTACAGCCAAATTAAAAGACTATATGTGGAAGATGTTGACAATAAAAAACTATTCACCAATGCCATTAAAGGTATGGTGAATGGTTTAGACCCGCACTCGGCTTATTTAGAACCAAAAGAGCAAAAGACTTTATTAGAAAGTGCATCGGGTAAGTTTGGCGGATTGGGTATCGTCATCAGCAAAAAAGACAATATCATCCAAGTCATCTCACCGATTGATGATACGCCTGCTTATAAAGCTGGCATTCAAGCTGGCGATAAGATTGTTAAAATTAACAATAAACCTGTCAATGGCATGTCATTAGAAGATGGCGTTAAATTGATGCGTGGTAAGCCAGGTACTGATATTAAAATCACTATTGTGCGTAAAAATACAAAACCATTCGTGGTAAAAATTACCCGCGAAATTATCACCATTACCTCAGTCAAAGGCTACTTACTTAAAGATGGTATTGGCTATATTCGTGTTTCCAGTTTTCAAAATCCAACCACTGACTTATTACAAAAAACCCTTGAGCGCTTAGTTAATGAAAACAAAGGTGACTTAAAGTCGCTCATTCTTGATTTAAGAAACAACCCAGGTGGGGTTTTAGATGGTGCAGTTGATATATCCAATCTATTCCTTGACGATACTGGCTTGATTGTTTCTACCAAGAGTAGACTTAAAAACAACAGCACTAAATTTACCGCTGACCCGGGCGATGTATTAAATGGCGCGCCAATGGTAGTCTTAATTAATGAAGGCTCCGCTTCAGCTTCAGAGATTGTTTCAGGCGCATTACAAGACCACAAACGCGCAATCATCATGGGCAATACTTCATTCGGTAAAGGCTCAGTGCAAACTATTCTCGAACTTAAAGGTGGTTACGGACTTAAAGTCACCACTGCAAGATACTACACGCCAAACGGACGCTCTATTCAAGCCAAAGGTATTGTGCCTGATGTTAAACTGAAAAATATCAGCCTAGGAAAAGAAAAGAAAAACGCAGTAACCAACACCAAAGAAAGCGACTTGGATGGTCATTTGGAAGTAGAAGACCCTTCTGAACTGTCTTCTAAAGAAATCTTAGATGCACAAGAAAAGAAGAAAACAGAGCTAGATAAAAAGGCGCTTGAAAGACTTGAAAAAGATTATTTTGTGCATGAAGCGCGCAACTTACTTAAAGCACTTGCGGTATTACAAAAGTAATGGCTATCATTTTCTCAATTGCAAACCAAAAAGGCGGTGTTGGCAAGACGACTACCGCAGTCAATCTAAGTGCTGCACTTCAAACCATCAGAAAACGCGTGTTAATGGTTGATATTGATCCACAAGGCAATGCAACAATGGGTTGTGGTATTGACAAACACGATTTACAATACTCCACTTGCGAAGTATTGTTAGGAGAATGTAGCATTGAAAATACTATTGTTCATTCAGACAAGGTAAAAATTGATGTTATTCCTTCCAATACCGATTTAATCACTGCTGAGATTGCCTTGATAAAAAACGGCAACTCAGAATATCTATTAAAAGAAGCGCTTGCCAAAGTTAGCAACAAATACGATTACATTATTATTGACTGTCCGCCTTCACTAAATATGCTGACTATTAATGCCTTTACTGCCTCTAACGGTATTCTTATTCCAATGCAATGTGAATATTATGCATTAGAAGGCCTTAGTGCACTCATACAAACCATTGAAAGAATTCAGGCAACCACCAACCCTGATTTAGAAATCACTGGCTTAATAAGAACCATGTATGACGCACGCAATAAACTATCAAATGAAGTCTCAGTACAACTACAACAATACTTTTCAAAAAAAGTATTTAAAACTATTATCCCTAGAAATATAAAACTAGCAGAAGCACCGAGTTTCGGTCAAGCAGCAATTAATTATGCAAGGTCTTCCAAAGGTGCAATTTCCTATGTTTCACTGGCAAGTGAGATTGTTGGAAAACAAAAAACATTAAATTAAATATGACAACCCCCTCAAAATTAGGTCGTGGATTAGATATCTTGCTAGGGCAAGCATCCAGCAACGAGCAATCTGATAACAACCTAAAAATCTTAAAAATTAATGAATTACAGCGTGGTCAATTCCAACCCAGAGACGATGTCAACCCTGATACGCTAAACGAACTTGCTAACTCAATCTCAGCGCAAGGCATTATTCAGCCGCTAGTTGCTCGCAAAATTACCTACGATAAATATGAAATCATCGCTGGAGAACGACGCTGGCGCGCTGCTAAGATTGCTGGACTCACTGAAGTCCCTGTCATTGTTCGTGAAATTAACGACCAAGTTGCCCTAGCTATTGGTCTGATTGAAAATATCCAGCGTGAGGCGCTAACGCCACTTGAAGAAGCCAAAGCACTACGCCAGTTAATTGAAGATTTCAAAATGACACATGAGGAAATCTCACATGTGGTTGGTCGTTCTCGTTCCAGCGTTAGTAATTTAATCCGCCTATTGCAACTTGGTAATGATGCTAAACAATTACTCAGTAATGGCGATATAGAAATGGGTCATGGGCGCGCCTTGCTGCCGTTAAGCAACGAGCAACAGCTTGAAGTCGGCAATCAGGTCGTGCAAAAATCTTTGTCTGTGCGCCAAACGGAAGAATTGGTTAAAAGAGTGCTCAATCCAAAGCCCGCTACATCCAATACAATTGAACCTCATATTCAAGCACATACGGATTCTTTAAACAAAAAGCTTAACTCGAAAACTGAGATTAAAGACAACAATAACAAAGGTAGAATTATTATTCATTACCAATCTGAAGATGAACTTAATAACATCCTAAGCCATATTAAATAATTTTTTGCCTCCCTTTTACAAGGAAAAATACAGCTAAGACCCTTTAATCAATGATTCCATTGCGACTAAAGGTGAAAGTTTTAAGTGCTTTTATAGGATTGGAAAATAACCCACCAATATCACCATGCGCCCAAATATAAAAGGCTCTACCGATAATATATTCTTCAGGTACAAAACCCCAAAAACGACTGTCACTACTGTGTTTTCGGTTATCACCCATAACAAAATAATGCCCTTCAGGGACAACAAGCCTCACACTATGAGAACTAACATTAGGATGTAACAAAATATCGTGTGGATTGTTATCTAGCAGCTCACGATAACGCCCATGCCCCGTCATTTCAATACCTTCCTCAAACCCTGTATAGGTGCCGATTTTTTGGCGTTCAATCACTCTGCCATTTACCGTGAGTCTGTCTTTAATGTATTCAATCCTATCACCTGGGAGTCCAATCACACGCTTGATAAAATCTGCACCTTTATGAACTTTACCCTGTTCATAATTAGGATACCTAAACACCACGACATCACCACGCTGCGGGTCACCAATATCCACCAACTCAGTGTTTAACACTGGCAAGTGAATGCCGTAAGAAATTTTATCTACCAATAAAAAATCATAAGTTAGAAATGTTGGCATCATTGAGTTAGATGGGATCCTAAAAGGTTCTGCTATAAAACCTCTCAGTAAAAAAACCAGCAACAATACTGGATAAAACTCTGCTGCTAATTGCACAACCATAGAGCGATGCGCATATTTTTCTGATTTATTAAGCCTCAAAAAACATACAAAATACAGCCACTTACTCAGCAAATTTTTTTTCTCTGAGCGTGCATTCACTTCTGCCCCACCCATAAAAAAATGATCAGTAAACACGATAACAAATGCCAAAATCAGAAACACTGCTAAATAAGAGGAAACATCCCAGGCAAAGAATGATGATGCGTTTTCAATAGTCATATAAAAAATAAGGAAAAGTTAAAGGTGTTTATTATATAATAATTCTTTTTATTATTTTGGAGAACAAGATGGCATTAGCAGATTTAGAGAGAGATGGACATGGTTACTTAGTTGACCTTAATCAATGGAGTGAGAGTATCGCTACAGAACTTGCAGAAGAAGAAGGCGTTAATTTAACAGATGAGAGTTTTAAACTCATCAACTTCTTGCGTGACGAATACATTAATAACAACGCCAACCAGCCTAATGAACGCAATATGGTTAAAGGTTTAAAAGGCGACTGGGAAGGCAAACTAACCACCAAGGAGCTTTATACATTATTCCCAAAAGGTCCCGCCAAACAAGCAGGGAAAATTGCTGGACTGCCTGAGACTAAACGCAAAGGTGGCTACTAAAAATTTTAAAGTTTTCAATAAAAAAGCGCTCAATGAGCGCTTTTTTATTATTCGAGACCTTTGCATAAATAGGGATGATTGGAAAAAGCCAATGATTATTCCTATTTATGCAAAGGTCTCTATTCGTCATTCTTTAAATTTCTACAATATTCATACCCACAGAATTTGCCAATTCAACAAAATTTGGAAATGAGGTCTTAACATTATCCACACCGTTAATTTCAATGACATGCTCACATCTAAGTGATGCTACAGCAAAGGACATTGAAATACGATGGTCGTGGTGTGATTCAATAATACCATTTGGTTTTTGAAAGAGTCCACCTTGAATTTTAATACCATCTTCTAATACTTCATTTTCAATACCAAGAATATCCAAACCATCTGCCATTACTTGAATGCGGTCACTCTCTTTCACTCGTAATTCTTTTGCACTCGTTAAAACCGTCTCGCCCTGTGCACAGCTTGCTGCAATAAATATCGCTGGAAATTCATCAATAGCAAGTGGCACTAATTCTACTGGAATATAAATACCTTTTAACTGTGACGACTGAATGCGAATATCAGCCAACAATTCACCGCCAATTTCTCGTTTATTTGATAAACTAAGGTTAGCACCCATTAACTGCAAAATATCAATCACACCGATGCGTGTTGGGTTGATATTAACACCCTCTAGTGTTAGATCTGCTTGTGGTGCGATAGCAGCTGCCACCATAAAAAATGTAGCTGATGATATATCACTGGGTACTTGGATTTTCATAGCAGTTAACTCTCCACCACCACTTAGACATATTTTATTACCCTCCACCTTTACAGCGTACCCCAAGCCTTTAAGCATTCGTTCAGTATGGTCACGCGTGGTTTCTGGCTCACTCACACAAGTCTCCCCCTGTGCGTATAAACCCGCCAACAATACGCAAGATTTTACCTGTGCTGATGCGACTGGCAAATCGTAATCAATGCCTTTAAGTAACTGAGCGCCTTTAATCTTTAATGGAGGCTTGCCGTCATTACTTTCAATCACTGCACCCATATCTGTTAATGGGTCAATCACTCTACCCATCGGGCGTTTGGATAAAGATTCATCGCCTACCAACTCAGAGTCAAAATTTTGAGCCGCTAAAATACCTGACATCAGCCGCATAGAAGTACCAGAATTGCCTAAATCAAGCGCAGAATCAGGCTGTTTAAGTCCATATAGTCCAACACCATGAATCGTTACCTTGTCGCCGTCTCGTTCAATCTTGACACCCATTTTTTGAAAAGCCTCCAGCGTGGCTAAGGCATCTTCTCCTTGCAGGAAACCACTGACTTCTGTAATACCATTTGCCAGTGAGCCAAGCATAATGCTACGATGTGAGATAGACTTGTCCCCTGGTACTTTGAGCTTGCCTAATAATTTCTTGGCAGGTTGCGTGATAAATTTACTCATTTAACCAATCATCCCTTGCAGTTTTAGCATTAATGAATAATTGCTCTATTTCTTTTGCTTTGCCCTCTTCAATCAAACTTGAGAGCTTGTCTAAACTTTGCTGAAAGCCTGCAATATGCTTAACAATTTCATCAGGGTTGTTGATACAAATATCACGCCACATTGTCGCATTACTTGAAGCAATACGAGAAAAATCTTTAAAACCACCTGCGGCATAATCAAGCGCATTTGAACCACTTTCAATCACATAATCCATCAATGAGAATGCCAACATATGTGGTAAGTGCGAGGTCATTGCTAATAAATCATCATGTGTTTTGTCATTCATAATTTCCACCCTTGCACCCAGTGCTTGCCAGCATTCACTTACACGCTCAATCGCTTGTGTATCGGCATTATCCGTTGGCGTGAGAATAACGCGTTTATTGCTAAACAAACTACCATCGGCAGCTATCACACCATTTTGCTCTTTACCAGCAATTGGGTGTGCTGGAATAAACTTAGCTGGCATAGTGCCAAATACTTCTTTGGCAGTCGCAATCACGCTACCTTTGGTACTGCCAACATCACAGACAATAACATTATCATTAATGTGTGGCTTAATAAGTTCAAGGATATTTTTAAAACTGTTTACTGGTGTAGCAATTAGCACCAATTCTACCCCAGATAATGCCTGTGCAATATCTAGGCTATATGTATCAATCACACCTAAGGCTTGTGCTTGTTGCAAATTAGCCTCATTTCTACCAAAACCAACAATATTAACTTGCTGAAATTTATGTAAACTCTTTTTCAAGCCTAGTGCAAACGAGCCACCAATCAATCCAACACCGATGATACAAATCTTATTCATAAGACAGATTTTAACGCAACAAGGAATTTTTCATTCTCGTTTTTTGCACCAACAGAAACTCTTAAATAGCCCTTCATTTCCACAGGACGCACAATAAAACCTTTCTCTAATAAAGCTTGATAAATCACACTTGGATCACCCACTTTCACAGCAATAAAGTTTGCTGATGATGGAATATAAGACAAACCCAATACCTTAAATCCATTGGCAAGTTGTATTAACCCTTGTCTATTAGATGAAATAGATTCTTGTAAAAAATCTTCATCTGCCAAAGCAGCAATTGCTGCACTTTGTGCAATGTGATTCACATTAAAAGGCTGACGAATGCGATTTAAATAATCAGCAATCTTGCTACTTGAAAGGGAATACCCCACCCGTAAAGCTGCCAAGCCATACGCCTTAGAAAAAGTACGCGTAATCACCAAATTATCAAACGCTTGCAACCAGCCAACAGTAACATCATTAACATCTAAATACTCAACATACGCTTGGTCTAATACCACAATGACCGAACTTGGCACTTTTGACAAAAACGTATAAACGCCAGCGTCTTCCAATAATGTACCCGTCGGATTATTAGGATTAGCAATAAAAATCAGCTTGGTATTATTGGTAATTGCCAAGAGCATTGCATCCAAATCATGACCAAAGTCATTTGCAGGTGTGATGACTGCTTTAGCACCCAATGCTTTAGTGACCAAAGGGTAAACCACAAAAGCATATTGCGAAAAAATCACCTCATCACTCGCATGACACAGACTTACTCTAGCCAATAACTCCAAAATATCGTTAGAACCATTACCCAATGTAATGTGCTCGCTAGATATCGACAAATACTTAGCTATTGATTGCTTGAGTTCAAAACCATTGCCATCAGGATAACGCCCTACTTCAGTGATGGCTTGCTCAATCGCCATGCGCACTTTATTACTAACAGGCAAGGGATTTTCATTACTGGCGAGTTTCACAACTTCATCCAAGCCCAACTCGCGTTGTAGCTCGCTAATAGGTTTGCCTCCCTGATACGCCTTCAGGGAAAGTATAGACTCACAAATATGCACACTATTTTTTTTCATAACTTTTCAATATAATACTCTTGGTCCAAACCTTTCTTTTCTGTGTTAATTATATTAACAAGAGCTAGTAATTACCTCTCTTTTATTTTATTTTTATCAAAATTGGCTTTTTGATTATCATATCTCTCTCTGCTTCCATTGTTTTTAATTGTATTTTCAATGCCTTTAGGAATAAAAAATTTCGCTTTACTGAATAAATGTTTTTTATATTCATTTAAATAAATTCCAATACCTGAAATATCAAAATCACCAAAATGAATATAATCATTTGGAACTGATTTCATCCACTTAATAAAATCTTTGTTTTGATTTTGAGGATAGCGAGATATAAAAAGTGGGCTTATGTCTTTAAACAAATATTTTTGCTC
>NZ_CDSC02000415.1 GCF_001298715.1 Bathymodiolus azoricus thioautotrophic gill symbiont | reverse complement strand
TCCAGCGGACAATTCAAAGCGGCACTTGTTTTGCATTCGCAAAAATGTGCCCCTTTGAATTGCCGCTGAGCAAAGCGTTAAGCGCAAAAAAAGAATGAGGCAATAGGAAATGGCAAAAAGGGTGTTTTTTAGCTTTCACTATAAGGATGTTGCTGATTTTCGTGCCAACGTCGTACGAAACCATTGACAGATGAAGCCAAATAGAGAAATATGTGGCTACTATGATGCGTCTATTTGGGAGTCTGCTCAAAAACAAGGAAAAGTTGCACTAAAAAGGCTTATTAATTCCGGCGAATTCAACCCATAAATGCAACACTTCCATTTAAAAAATAGTCTTTTCCAGTCATCTTGGCAAAGACCTCAAATGGGGTCTTGTACCCCAAGCATTTCCTAGGTCTATTATTCATTAAATCTGTTGCTTTAAACAATGTAAATTCGCATCATAAACGCACCACTTAGTTTAACCGCAAAGAATGTATTTTTGAATTTGGGTTCAAAGATTAGCCAGTGTTTATAATCTTTGGTTTTTGTTTAAGAAAACAGGTGGATTATGCATAAACAACTAACCTTTGAACAAAGGCATTATATCAATATTGCCCGTAATAATGATAAATCTATGAGAACAATCGCTAAAGATTTGAATGTATCACACTGTAATGGTCCAATCAACTTAGACACATTTCAAGCCACTTTTTTCAATTCAGCCATCTTCTGAGCAGGTGTAAATATACCCAATGACTGAATGAATCCTTTAACTGTAAAAATAAATATAACTTTCTACATTTTCTACTACTTCTTGATGGTTGGCAAAGCTTTGATAGTTCAATCG
>NZ_CDSC02000418.1 GCF_001298715.1 Bathymodiolus azoricus thioautotrophic gill symbiont | reverse complement strand
ATCGAAAATGAAATCGTGATAGGCTTTTAAGTTTCCGCTTATCTTAGCATTATTATCTATTTTGTATTCGGCATTTAAATCTGTCAAAATTTTAGCAGAGGATAAGTTTTTGTTATTACTAAAATTATAATGTGATTCTAAATCAACAGAGCCATACACTGAGCCTTTTTCAGGTGGTTTTGTTTGTATGGCTAATTCGTCGCTAAAGTTATCATCAAATCCAGAATCATCAAACCCTTCTTCGGCGTTTAATGAAAAAGAAATTAAAAGAACTAAGAAAAATCTCATTTACAAGCCTTTTTCAATTTTACGAATACTAAACATATCGTCATCAATCGCAATATTTATTTTAATATTGCTATTGTTTAAAAGTGTTTTATGTAGTGTTTGTTTGCCAGATTTTGTGGTCATTGTGGTTTGTGTTGCTACCCAAATACCATTGATTTTTTTCATCTTTCGAACATCCATATATTTTATTTTGTTGGTCTTTTTAAGATAAAGCTTAGCGCGAGCAAGTATATAGTTATCTTTGCGAATATATAAAATGCTTTTAGTGTAGCCAGTTTCATCCGTCACTGCTTGATTTTTAGGTAGAGATTGAATGACCCATACTGGGTTTTTACTATTTTTGCGTTTAATGACGCTCTCTTTTAACAGTTTAAAATGGTAATCATCAAGGTTATTATCTGTCATATCAGCATAAGAAAAGTCGCTACCCATAAAAGCACTATTTTTATCACTAGCTGGAATGCGTTTGGTTTTTTTGAGTGCTGGAAGATACATCCACTGATCATCATCTTTATTATCGTCGCTATAATCAAAGGTTAAAAATGCAGTGTTTTTAACATCGCTAGGAGATAGAAAAAAGATAGATTTATGCTTGGTATTTTCATTAATGTCTTTGGAGAATGTGCGCATTTGTCTAATGCGTTTTTTATTGTGTTTATTGATTAAAATCATTTGTAGAGTGGAAGTAATACTACTACCGTCATCTCTATCGTCAACTTTTTGCATAATCTCTAAACCTGTCAAAGCATTAACACTAAAGCTTAAAAATAGGGTGGGCAATAGTAGTTTTTTCATTATTTTTTCTCCAAAATTTTCATCATTGCAGGCACCAGTAAAAAGTCAGCAATAAGGGCGACAAAAATAGCGCTGGCAGTCAAAACACCAAAATTAAACATATTGGTCATACTTGCACTTAGTAGCACTAAAAATCCAAGTGCAAGTACAATAGAAGTAGTGATAATCGCTCGTCCTGTGTTAATCAGAGTTAATCTTGTTAATCTTGTAGCCTCGTCAACATTTTTCCCTTCTAAGCGATAGCGGTTAAAATTGTGCATAAAATGCACGGTATCATCAACAGCAAGCCCCAGTGCAATTGCACCTACAAGCATTGAAAACATATCAAAAGGAATGCCAAAACCCACCATTATTGCTGCAATGCTTAACATGGGGAGAATATTGGGAATCATACTAATTAGTCCAATTTTAATATTGCCAATTAAAAGGATCATCATAAGCGCAATAAGCCCAAAGGCAAGCACATAACTCGTTGCACTAGAATGAATGGATTTTTCCATAATACTGGCAAGTAAAATACCGACACCAGTGAAAGAAACATTGGCATTAGTGCCAAATTCTTGTGCAACATGAGTTTTAACTTCACTTAAAAATTGGTTGTATTTGATGGCATCTACAAAAGGCACTTTGACCGTTATGCGTGCTTTAGAAAAACCAGAATCGACAAAATCCCCCAAATCATCACTACCACTATTGGCAAATAAAAATAATTCTTGTGCAATTAACTCTTTGTTGACAGGGATTTTATAAAATGCTGCATTGTTTGCATTCAGCACCTTATTAGTTTCCTTTAACACATCTACCAGTGTTATTGTTTTGCCAACAAAAATTTCCCCATCTTTTAAAGTGTTAAGATAGTCGGTTGTCCTTTCAATTTTTTGTAACATCGCTGGTTCATACAAGCCATTTTCTCGTCCAGTATCTACAACAATTTCCAAAGTCATGGAGCCGTTTAACTCTTTGTCAATTGTTTCAACATTGACACGCACAGGATTGTCAGCCTCAAACCAAAGAAGTGGATGGTGAGAAAATTTCATTTGCACTACAAAAGAGGTGGCAATAATAATCATAACACCACTTATTATTACAATGGATTTGGCGTTGTTTAAGGAAAAATCAGCAATTTTGTGTAAAAAAGCATCCATTGTTTTATTATACGAGGCAACGGGTTTGTGCTTAAGTTTCAACGTGGCAAGCATGGCAGGTAATAACACTAAAACAAATAATAACCCTAATACGATACTGGCGCTGGCAAAAATGCCTAAATTGGCAACAGGTGCCACATCGGAAAAAGAGAACGACCACATACCCGCAGCGGTGGTCAGTGAGGTCATTACAATAGCAAAGCCAGAATGCCCCATGGCGAAACGCAGTGCCGATTTTTTATTGCCAGTTTTGGCAAAGTGTTTATAAAAAATGGCTAAAAGATGGATACTTGCCCCTGTAATCACTGCCAATAAAGACGAGGGCATAATTTGAGTAACCAGGGTAAAGGGTGCATCAAACAGTGCCATTAATGAAACAGCACTAATGATTGTTAAAGCAACCGTAATCAGTGGCAGAACAACCCCCGAAACGCGTCTAAACATAAGCGCTAGAACTAAAATGACCAT
>NZ_CDSC02000419.1 GCF_001298715.1 Bathymodiolus azoricus thioautotrophic gill symbiont | reverse complement strand
CTTTGCGATCACGTACCAGTAAACCAAATGACCTAAATATGATAGCCAAAGTTACCGATCCCTGAGGTAGATTAACCTTAGTTTTAATAAATTACATTACAAAAATTGCCATTACCATTAACAGTTTCTCGTTTATTGTACATTGACTAGATGGGATATGCCTGTAAAGGATCGTGTGAGAAGATATCATTTTACAGCTTGTAGACAAATGGACAGTGCTTTAATTGATGCTTTGTATCTCAGAGTCAATCTGAAAAAAAGTAATTTCCTGTTCTATTATAGGATGTAATAATTAAACTACGCCGTAGATAAGCTCTTACGAGAATGTCATGACTTTGCAGATTGAGTGTCCAATCGTTAATATTCTGTGTATTTGATGGTATATAAATATTCCCTTATTACTTCTGCATACCAGTGAGCGAGTGATTGGTGTTTAATGCCAAATAAGCAATTGTATTATGGCGAAAACAAGATACAATTCAATGAGATGATGATGATGTTAACCTCTTACTAGACAAACACGCTGAATTGTATTTTTATATTGCTATCTCACTGAAACGACAGTATGTGGGTAGACATGTCTCTCCACGCGGACAGACTATCCTGATTCTGATCTAACCAGTCCCTGCTCTTACTCGTAATGCTGTGTGTCTAGGGAAGAAGCAACAAAAACTATTTTGCAGTCTTTTATTTGACCCGTGATCTACCACACCTCAATGCGAGCACGCTAACCATTACACCACCGAATTATTAAAGTGGTACCATACACTTAAGGTAAGATTTGATCTGCTCGTTTAATTTTCTTAATTTTTTGGCAGTGTGTTTGAATATATCCACTGTAATAAATATCAAACTTTTAACAAATTCCAACCAACAGACTCAGAGCTATAAATTCACTAGCCACATAGCAGCTTTTCTCTCTGTGGCTTTGATCACTGAGATGCTTGAAATCTGCATACAAACATCATATGATCAAAACATTCAACTGATTTTAAAGAGGTATATCCCTGTAGTGTATGGTACCACCTTAAGTGATTATTGGTTAGCACAAAATCATGGCAAGAACAAGTTACATCTTGAAAAGATTTGACCACAAATGCGGTTAGTTCCATATAATGAAACAAATATACATTTAAAGAAAATGAAAAGAGTAAAAATAAGTGATTACCCATAATCAGAACGACCCTACGTCGATACCAAAAAATAATCATCATGCAAAACCTGATGGTACTACCATTAAATTAAAATACAACAAACGTAAATATC
>NZ_CDSC02000420.1 GCF_001298715.1 Bathymodiolus azoricus thioautotrophic gill symbiont | reverse complement strand
CACTCAACATAATGATTGCCTCTAAGTGCAGTGTGTTCTGGGTCTCTTAAGGTGCGGTTATCTGTGATTTCACCCCTAGGTTCTTTAGAATTTATATCATTTCTTACTTTCCATTTAAATAGGTCTACATCGGGTTGTGTGGTTGTAATTTGAAATTTTATTTTTCTATTAAAATCTACTTTACAAAAAAATTTACTTAACCACCCACCTCTAAATCCATCCTTCTGTTGGATAAGCCCATCTATTTTAAAGTTGTATGAATTATCTGTCAAAACAGGAATATTAAAATCAAATAAAAATTGCTCAGAAGAACTGACCCTTTTGTAAAAACAAGGGCTTATAAATTCTTGAACAGAATCGTTTTCTGAAAATTTCTCCAATTTTTTTAAGAAACAATCTCTTGCTTGGGTAATGAGGTTTTTTTGATATTGAGATAGCTCTTCTACATATTTATCAATAAATTTATGATTGTTTGCTCTGTCTTTAATAGATGGATTTTTTATGATTTGTGGTATTTCTACAAAAACTTAAAAATAGCATCAAAAATTTCTAATTCAGTATTTTCTTGATAATACTGAATAATCACTTGCTCAATATGGAATGACTTTAATTTAAATTCTTCCTTTTCTTCCTTGTGTGAATTTTTCCATGCTTTTATAAATTTTACGACTCTCCTGAAGTCATTATTTACCTCATTAACTTGTTTGGTAATTTCAATATACCCTCTAGGGTCTGTATGAATCCAGCCCATATCAATATCACTTTCTTGTAATTGCTTATAAAATTGCTTTCTTTTTATATGTTTTTGCTCGGCAATTTCGGGAACTTTGTATGTGTCTTGGTCAAATTCGTTGTCAGAATAAACATAAGCAGGAACAATATCTACTGCAAATATCTCTTCACCATGCTCTTTAAATACAATTGTAATCGAGTGACTTTGCAATGACACATTGTAGGTGTGTTTAGTAGGGTTGACATATTCGTTTTTTATTTTATTTTGCACTGATTGTAGCAAACTAACTGGGTTGTGGTCATTCTTATCCCATTCCCCCAAAATATACAAAATATCTAAGTCATGTAATGGTCTAATGGCGGTAAATCTTGGATATGAGCCAATTTGTAAAGTGTTGTTTCCGCCTAATACATCTTGAAAAGATTTATAAACATCGGAAACGAATTTTCTATCTTTTTCAACAATGGAAATATTATCTTGAACATATTGACAAAATTTAGAATTGAAATTACTTTTTATCATAACTAGTAGTAATTACTGAAGTAAAAATATCATTTAGAAGTCTACCTCTAAAATTTACAATAACACTATTTGGCTCATTATCAATTTTTTTTAAACTAGCTTGGTCAATTTTATCTGCCCCTTGAGGAGAGTAGACAATCAAAGCGGTAGATGTTTTTTTAATTTCAATGATCTTATCTATTTTGCTTTTGTATTCACCCCAATGAACCAAAAAAATTGTTTCGGTCTCAGCTTTTTTGATGTCATTTTTATGAATTTTGATAGTTTCATTAAAAATTTTTGAATCTTTAATTAGACTATCTAAATTACTATACTCTTTATCAGCAAAAATAGCCACTTTTCTTTTTGATAACCCAATACCAATTCTATACCATACAGGAATCACCCCCTTGAAGAGTAAAAAAACTGTATAAAGACCACAAACAATCATGGATAGTGTTGCCAATCCACCTATTATTGCAAACCATGAGTGGCTAAAAAAAGTAGCTATTTCATTAATCATTAAAGTGTAAGTATTGTTATATGTGTAGATTTTAACATTTTTAAAGTAAAAGACTCCCAATCCAAAAATAAAAACCAAAAAAACACACAAAGCCCAGTTGGTATAATGATTTCAACCAAAACACAGTTTCACCCATTAGGTGAAAACCAAAGGCAACCAAGCCCCTCATTAACCAACCAAACTTTATGCGTTTATGAACATTTTAAACTACAAACTTTATACAACTAACGAACTTTTGACCTCTCGTATTGGGCTTATTACACTAGCACATACTATCCAAGTATTGGATTTATCAAAAACAATAGATCAGCACTTCCCCGCATTGGGCAGTAATTGCGCCCTTAAAGCCTT
>NZ_CDSC02000422.1 GCF_001298715.1 Bathymodiolus azoricus thioautotrophic gill symbiont | reverse complement strand
TTGATTTTAAGGGAAATTGACAAAAAATAGGGAGATAGCGGGGTTTAATGGGAGAAATATGAAAAAAAATAGGGAATAGCTCCCTAGACGGGACATTTGTTTCTCCATTTGTTTTGCATTTTTAGCACTAGATTCAGTTTCCCTCTCGGATTTTTTTGCATTTTTTTTGTATGTTTGAATTTCTATGAATGCGCTTTCAGATTTTTCAATATTACCCTTAATCACAATAACCTCATATCCAGCAAATGCTATCAATGCTATCAAAGAGATACCGATTATATTTAACCACCGATCAATGCCATCTCCTCGGCTCTTTAAAACATCTTGCCTTAAATCTTGATATTTAGAGGTGTGGTCTGCATCTTTATCTTTTTGTATGTTTTTAATGGCGTCCGATTGCCATTTTGATTTACGCTCCAATCTCGATAATCGCTGTGGTACTTTCTTGTTATTAGCCATTAATGTAGTGCCAGTTTGTTTTGATTTTCGCAGATGAGAGTGTTGTTTTTTTCTATAACCAACCAAACTTTATGCGTTTATGAACATTTTAAACGACAAACTTGATACAACCAACGAACTTTTGACCTCTCGTATTGGGCTTATTACACTAGCGCATACTATCCGAGTATTGGATTTATCAAAAACAATAGATCAACACTTCCCCGCATCGGGCAGTAATTGTGCCCTTAAAGCCTCAACCTTTATTAATACCTTGGTACTGAGTCAACATGAGGGCGGTGAATGTCTAAACGATACTGTCCATATTGCCAAAGACAAAGCTTTGCTGTCTTGTCACTAATCAAAAAGTACCAACCCCGCAAGCTATTGGCACTTGGCTTAGACGCTTATGCAAAGACAACCAGGTGTTAAAGCCCTGCAAAAAGCAAACAAAACGCTCTTGAATTTACAGAAAAGAAATTACAGTACC
>NZ_CDSC02000423.1 GCF_001298715.1 Bathymodiolus azoricus thioautotrophic gill symbiont | reverse complement strand
TTGTGCTTACTAGCTATCTGCACTAAAGTGCCTTCATTTTGCAATACTTCAAGCACCCGTTTGGTTTTAAATACTGAGGTGTATTTGGTTCGTTTTTTACTCATATTCTTTACTTCGATTTTTGTTATTTAGTTTAGCTTGTTTTAAATAAGAAAGTTTATATTGTTGTCTGAAATTGTGGGGGTTTTATATTATTTAAAATATCTGATCGTTTTAAAAATAGCACAAGATCTTTAACTTATTTTTTACTTATTTCTTTTAGGTTGTCATGCAGTTATAAGGACCAAGTTGAAGGTTTGCATTGCCTGCCATTTGTGCAGAGGGTGCAAGTTGATCTGTCTGCATAGCCACAATTCTCGTTTCCGTATATTTCAATTCATCAAGTATTTGATTGATCTGCTCAATCATCAACTTGGTTTTATCTACATCACCAATATCGTATATTTGCACGACTTTTATGGATAAACCAATAGTATTGCCTTTTTCCAAGAGTTTAGCGAGGATTTCCCTCAGTGCATTTGGGCAGTCACAGCCATTTTCATTGAGCACTACATCAGAGGATAAATGTATGAGACCAACACCATTGTGTGTTTGACCTTGAAAGAGTACTCCAATGCCAACACATGTGGCAATACCTATTGTGTAAAGACCGATTGCCTCTAAATTAGGCTGAGATTTTTTGGCATTTGCAAAGCCAAGATACTTGGGATTTTCCCAATCATTATTTTTGATCTGATCTGTTCCAGTCATATCTACAAATTGAAGCTGCTTCAATTGTTGGTGTTGATTAGATATGCATGACACTTTAACCTGTAAATCTTGAGGAATAGGTGGAAATTTTTCAATCATAATGGCGCCCCTATATTAAGAAAATTAATAACTATATATCAGGTTTTACCACATTGTTCCCTCCC
>NZ_CDSC02000424.1 GCF_001298715.1 Bathymodiolus azoricus thioautotrophic gill symbiont | reverse complement strand
GAGATTGCTAGTGGTATTACAAAATCTCGACAAGCGTTAAATGCATGGGAGAGCAGAGCAGTAACAAACGAACTCAAGGCTTTTCCTGGCCCTAGGGACACACATTATGTTGTTGTTCAGTTAGAAAATGATCTAAAGATAGTAGAGAATTCGGTAGCCATGGCAAGCAAATATCCTAGAAAATCCACGCTGATTCAAATGGATAAAAAAGGTGGTTACCGGATTGTGCATGGACCTAAATTACACAAAATAAAAGCAGATAATATTAAAATATTATTTATTGGACATGGTGACAACTGGTTAAAAACTACAGGAGGTAGAACAGCCAATGGCATTGTTGATCATGTTGTTGCATTAAGAGGTGTTTTACCCGCTCAATCGAGCATTGATACAGTTGCTATAAAAGGGTGTAAGCCAGGCAATGATTTTAGTAAAGATGTCGCAATGGGATTGAAAGCAAGGAACATTGAAACTAAGGTCAGCTCTAGATTGGGTATATCAAGATCACAACCAGGTGGCAGAATGATGGTTAACGATCGCTATCATCTTGACGAAGGAAAAGTTGTCTGGGGCTACAAAGATGGCGAATTAACCCAGTTTGACCCTTACACAGACGACAATTATCATCTTGTTGTTTCTGTGGGTGAAGATGGTTCGCTACAACTAAATAGATCAATAGAAGGCTTGGAAGGTGAGTTAAAAATTCGTGTTATGGCAAGTGATTTTGATACTACTTTGGCAGTACTGAAAGAACTAGAAAATCAACTGCCTGATGACACTTCAATGGCACAAATAAATATAAAAATGGGTGATGGTAGTGCAGACTGGTATGCCACACATGGTGCATTTGGTTACTCAATTCTTGTGACTAATTTAAGTAATAGACTCAATGCAAATGTGTTGGCATACAGTCCTTCATCAGGTCCGAATAGAGGCTCATATGCTTCTCGTTATGTACATGGTGTAACAAGAGTAGAGGGACTAGAAACGAATGGGCTGGCCTATGGTTTGGTATTTTACGATGCAAACACCTCAAGCTATGTTACTTTTTCCTACCAAAAAGACCAACCTTCTCTTATATACAATTTCGCAAAAAGACCCAATACCGACAAGGTGATTATAGCCATAATAGAATCAGACAGTTACTCTAAGCAAGAACTGTTGGAAAAATTTAAATGTGCAATAAATCTGATGGATGGAGCTGCCTTTGAAATAGAAATCGTAACAAAAAACGATAAAATAAGTGTCGATGATTACAAGGCTATGGTGAGTTTTTTATCTAGAGAACTGCATGTTAGAGTTGAGGCGTATAACACCTG
>NZ_CDSC02000425.1 GCF_001298715.1 Bathymodiolus azoricus thioautotrophic gill symbiont | reverse complement strand
CATTATACCAGTTGGGGTTTGTGTGTTTTTTTGATTTCTATTTTTGGATTAGGGGAACTTAACATTTTTATTGAAAAATGGATAGAATGCTGTCTGGATAAATATAAAGGATTTACATGGCACACGCAGTAGAAAAAAATGCGGATGGAAAACTGGTTGTTGCCATCTCATCAAGGGCATTGTTTGACTTAGACAAATCGCACAAAATATTTAAAGAACAAGGTGTTGAGGCGTATGCTAAACATCAGCAAGAAAATGAAGATGTTGTGCTAAAGCCTGGTGTTGGCTTTACTTTGGTGAAAAAACTACTAAATCTTAACAGCAAGAAAACACCGATTGATGTGGTTTTGCTTTCTCGCAACAGTGCTGATACAGGTTTGCGTATTTTTAATTCTATTGAACATTATGATTTAAATATTGCCAAAGCTGTATTCACCCGTGGCGAAAGTACACACACTTATTTAGATGCGTTTAATGCAGATTTATTCTTATCCAGTCATTACAAAGATGTACAAAAAGCCATAGCATCTGGTTTTGCCGCTGCATCAATTGTTGGCTCTGGTACCAAAAACGCACACAATACGCAGCTGCGTATTGCCTTTGATGGTGATGCTGTGTTATTTTCTGATGAGGCTGAGAAAATTTTCCAAGAAAAAGGACTGGATGCCTTTTCAGCAAACGAAAAAAAATCTGCTAATATTGAATTAAAATCAGGTCCATTTAAGTGTTTCTTAAAATCATTACACAACATTCAATCCTCATTCCCAGAAGAAGACAACCCAATCAGAACAGCTCTTGTTACCGCTAGAGGTGCGCCCGCACATAAACGCGCTATCAAGACATTGCGCGCTTGGAATATCCGTATTGACGAGTCTTTCTTTTTAGACGGACTTGATAAAGGCGTATTTCTCAAAAAATTTGGCGCTGATATCTTCTTTGATGACCAACACAAACACTGCCAATCAGCCGCCGAATATGTGCCTGCCGGACATGTACCAAACGGTATTATTAATAAGTAAATCATAGTAAAATACACCCAATTTATTATTTAACTTAGCAATGTCAAACAAAATCAATGCCATCCGCGGAATGAACGATTGTCTACCCAAAGACTCTCATTTGTGGCTGTCGTTAGAAAAAATCATCTTCGATACATTTATTGCTTATGGCTTTAAGAATATCCGCACCCCAGTCGTGGAAAAGACTGATACTTTTTGTCGTGCAATTGGACAAACAACAGATATTGTTGAAAAAGAAATGTACACTTGGACGGACTCAAATGGCGATTTATTAAGCCTTAGACCTGAAAATACCGCAGGTGTGGTGCGTGCAATGATTGAGCATAATCTACCAAGAGAAGGCATTCAAAAAGTCTTTTATCAAGGCGCAATGTTTAGACACGAGCGCCCTCAAAAAGGTCGCTATCGTCAGTTTCATCAAATTGGCGCTGAGGTATTCGGTGCACATAATGCAAAGAGTGATGCTGAATTAATTGCCATCACGCATTCATTGTGGCAAAACTTAGGACTAAAGAATATCACCTTAGAAATCAACACACTTGGCTCTAACGAGGCACGCGCTAACTATCGAAGCGTATTGGTTGACTATTTCACGCAGCACAAAGACCAATTAGACGAAGATTCGACAAGGCGCTTAAAAACCAATCCGCTTAGAATTCTAGATTCTAAAAATGAGGATCTACATACATTGATTGAAGCAGCACCTAAATTAATGGCACATCTAGACGAAGAATCTGCCAAGCACTTTGATGCGTTTAAAGCATATTTAGAATGTATGGATATTCCTTATGTCATTAACACGCGTTTGGTGCGTGGATTGGATTATTACAATCGCACCGTATTTGAATGGACCACCACTGACTTAGGTGCACAAGCTACAATATGTGCGGGTGGTCGCTACGATAGTTTGGTCGAAAAAATGGGTGGCAAGCCTTGCTCCGGCGTTGGTTTTGCACTGGGTTTAGAGCGTCTGATTTTATTGATTCAAGAGCAAAATTTATCAATTACTGGTGATACACTGTCTGCTTATATCGTGGCATTAGGTGATGAGGCACAAATAAAATCATTGCAAATTGCCGAGCAACTCCATGAAGCATTACCAGCATTAATCCTTTATAATGATATCACGATGGGTAGTTTCAAATCGCAATTTAAAAAAGCTGATAAAGCGAATGCAGATTTTGCTATTATTTTAGGAGAAAAAGAGTTAAACAACAACCAAGTAGCGATTAAACCGCTCAAAGGTCAAAGTGGACAACAAGCAATGCGTATAGAAGACGCAATAAATTATTTAAAAGGAGAAATATGAAAAATTTTATTGAAGTAAGAAAAACCGACGAAGAACAAGCTGAACAAATCAAAAAGTGGATTAAAGAAAATGCGTTGCAGATTATTGTTGGTGTGTCTCTGGGTTTAGGTGGTCTTTGGGGTTTTGATTATTATAAAGGACAACAGCGCCAACAGGCTGTTCAAGCACGAGGTTACTACTTGTCAGTGGTCGCCAACCCGAATAATACTAATGCTTTAAAGGCACTTAAAGAAAATCATGCTCAGAGTACTTACGCACAGCAAGCAGATTTGGTAATGGCAAAACAAGCAGTCAGCCAAAAAAATTATCAAGACGCACTTAATTATTTATTGCCATTAACCAACAGCACAAATAAATTTATCGCACAAAATGCAAAATTTAAAGCGGTCAGTGTGTATTTAGAAATCAATGATGCCGATAAAGCCCTTAGTACATTAGGAGAAAATACCAACAAAGCATTTGGTGCTTTGTATGACCATATCAAAGGTGATATTTATTTTGCACAGAATAATATTGACGCTGCAAAAAAACATTACCAATTGGCAATATCTCAATTAGATGAGGGTTCAAAGTTAGTGTCTTTAATTCAAATCAAACTCAATGATTTAAATTAATTGCTAAGCATCTTTTGCTATGTCCGTTATCTCTCTCGTTGGACGCCCAAATGTTGGTAAGTCCACCTTATTTAATCGCCTAAGTAGATCGCGTCAGGCATTAGTGTCTGACTTTGAAGGTTTAACACGCGACCGTCAATACGGAGAAATTTTATTTGACGATGACAGCGAAACTTATGTCACATTAATTGACACTGGCGGTCTAACTAATCAAGACAATATTATTGATAACGGCATCCAATCGCAGGTGCTCAATGCACTTGAAGAGTCTGATATTATTTACTTTATTCTCAGTAGTCGAGATGGTGTGATTGGCTTGGATAGAGAGATTGCTATTCAATTACGAAAACTCAAAAAAGATATTGTTTTGGTTTGTAATAAAGCCGAAGGCCTAGACCCTTTTTTAGCGACAGAATTTTACGAGTTAGGCTTAGGCGAGCCACAACTCATCTCAGCAGAACACGGGCAAGGGATTGGTGATTTAATTGATTACACCCTACCGTTACTTCCAAAAGAAGAGGGGGAGGAGCAGGAAGCCGAAGTTAAAGGTATCGCAGTTGCAGTTTTAGGTCGGCCGAATGTTGGTAAATCTACCTTGGTTAATCGTATATTAGGCGAAGAGCGTGTCTTAGCAGTTGACTTACCCGGTACAACCCGTGATAGTATCTACATCCCTTTTGAACGAGAGGGACAAAAATACACATTAATTGATACTGCAGGTATTCGTCGTAAACGCTCCACACATGAAAAGGTTGAAATATTCTCAATTTTAAAAGCGAAAGAAGCAGTAGAACGCTCTCATGTAGTAATATTGGTATTAGATGCACATGAAGGCATTACTGAACAAGATGCGACCTTATTAGGTATGAGCGCCGATAACGGTAGAGCCTTGCTCATTGTGATTAACAAATGGGATGGGCTGGATGCTTATCAAAAACAAGAAGTAAAGCGTAAATTAGAAGTTAAATTATCGTTTGTTAGTTACGCCAGTGTGCATTACATCTCTGCCCTACATGGATCAGGCGTTGGTAAGTTATTCGCACCCATTATCAAAGCTTACAAAAATGCAGGTGCTGAGTTTAGCACCCCTGAACTCAACAAGATTTTGGCAGATGCCAACTATGGACACCAGCCACCCCCTGTCAAAGGCAGGCGACTTAAGATTAAATATGTTAATCAAACCGATGTGTTTCCACCCACTTTAACTTTTCATGGCAACCATTTGAAAAGTGTGCCTAATGCTTACGACCGCTACTTAAAAAACTTCTTTATCGACGCCTTAAGACTTAGCAATACACCAATGCATATTGAATATAAGAGTGGGGACAACCCTTTTAAAGGTAAGAAGAATAGTTTAAACGCTAGACAAATTTCTAAAAAGCGTCGTCTAATGAAATTTATTAAAAAGAAGAAATAAAAAGCACTCTATCTTCTTTTATTTTATAACCACAGTGACGCTATATCATCACCGTGGTTACAATACACAGTAAGTGAAAAACTATCAAGGGTTTAAGTGCTTGTTTAAATTTATCATACGCCTGATCTCTTACTTTATTTCTCTATTTTTTTCCTTTTTCCACTCATTGAATGTAACAACCCTGACAAACTTCGCATCTATTTTTTATTGGTTGTTTAGGTGGGTTTTATTTTACTGGATTGGTATAATTTATACAAGGCGAATTCAACCCATAAGTGCAACACTTCC
>NZ_CDSC02000502.1 GCF_001298715.1 Bathymodiolus azoricus thioautotrophic gill symbiont | reverse complement strand
AGACTGTGGGCAGAACCATCAATCGCTTGAGTGAATATGGCGCAACTTTTGCTACCATTCATGGTAATCAAGCATTAATGGAAAAAGCAGTGGAGAATAAAGGCGATCTTAAAATATTGGCAGTTACCGTACTTACCAGCCTTGATAGAGGTGATTTAGATGATTTGGGTTTTGATTGTAATGTGCAAGATTTGGTGATTTCTCGCGCCAAACGGGCTTTTGAAGCGGGTTGTGATGGTGTGGTATCCTCAGGTCTTGAAGTTCCATTCTTGCGTGAGTATGTAGACAATAAACTTATTGCAGTAACACCAGGTATTCGTCCTGTGGCAAATGATGATGACCAAAAGCGTGTAGTTGATGTGGCAACTGCATTCAAATCAGGTTCAGATTATATTGTTGTAGGGCGACCTATTAAAAATGTTGACAATCCTTATAAGGCTGCTAGCAACATTCAAGATATTATTAAAACCTGCTTTTAAGACGGTATAATTTTGCTTTTTACAGTCGCGTAGCTCAGTTGGTTAGAGCACTACCTTGACATGGTAGGGGTCGGTGATTCGAATTCACTCGCGACTACCAGTTTGTATACCGCTATATTAATGGATTTAGCGGTATTTTTTTTTAAGTTTTAAAAATTTCAAAAAAATGTTGGTTGAATAATAGACCAAGAAGGAGTCTGAACGATCAAACACCAAAAATGGTGTTTGAATCAGGTATTATTATCCAACAAAAAGTTGCACTTAGAATTTGAACTTAGGCCCTTATTATGAACAAAAAAAATCAATTTATTTATGTTTTTTTAACGCTATTGTTTGTGCTATCTCCAGTCCATGCATTAACACTTAATTTGAAAGACACCGATATTCGCACACTGATTAATACGGTCTCTCAAGCAACGGATAAAAATTTTATTATTGACCCTAGAGTTAGAGGAAAAGTCAATGTAGTGAGCAATCAAGATATTAACGATGAAAAACTTTACCAGTTTTTTGCATCTATTTTGCAAGTGCATGGCTATGTGATTATTCCAGGGGATGATTTTGATAAGATATTACCAAAAAATGCCACCAAAAACACACCGCCCAACCATCTTGCAGATGATTTAATCATTAGTGTGGTTCTTGCGGTTAAAAATGTAGCAGCAAGGGAGTTGGTTGCTATCTTGCGCCCTTTGGCTTCTCCACATGGATATCTGGTTGCTTACCAACCATCTAATAGCATTATTATGACAGATAGTACTGCTAGTATTAAGCGTATCAAGGATATGGTCAGCCTCTTAGATCTGAAAGTTGACGATGATTATGAAATTATCTCACTTAAAAATTCAAGTGCAACAGAACTAGCAGGTGTATTAACTTCATTGCTGATTAAAAATAGAAAAAATCCTAAGTTGACGATTAGCACAAATGCACAAAGCAACCAAATTATCATTGGTGGTGATAAATCTAAACGATTGAAAGCAAGGTTTTTAATTAGCGAGCTGGATAAGCAAGGAGAGTCTGGCTCTACTTCAGTCATTTATTTAAAGCACGCTGATGCCAAAGGTATTCTGCCTATTTTGCAAGGTGTTGCAAAACAAATAGCTAGCACAGCCCAGAAAAACAAATCAGCGTCAACGACTAACATTCAAGCAGATGAGGCAACCAACGCTATTGTTATAACTGCACCAGCAGCAATCACTTTAAGCGTTAAAAAAGTTATTAATAAACTCGATGTTGAGCGTGCACAGGTGTTAATTGAAGCTGTGATTGCTGAAATTACTTCCTCAGATGCCAGTGAATTAGGTATTCAGTGGTTAGGTGCTGGTGGTGACGGTATTGGATTGATTGATTTTAATGGGCAAATACCAGCTTTATTAGGAAATAGATCTGACCCGAGCAAATTTGCAAGTTCACTAAAATCTGGTGCCAGTTATCTTGTTGGCAACCATAGTAAAGACGCAAGTGGCAAAATCACCAATGCATTAGGTTTGGTTATTAATGCGCTAAACAGTATGGGCAATGCCGATATTTTGTCCACACCTTCCATTGTTACTTTAGACAATGAAGATGCTGAAATTGTTGTGGGTAATGAAGTGCCTTTTATTACCAATACACAGCTGAGTAGTAGTAATTCCAATCCATTCCAAAATTTTGAGCGTAAAAATGTTGGACTTACTTTAAAGGTTAGACCTCAAATTAATGAAGGTAACGGGGTTAAGTTAAAAATAGAGCAAGAAGTTTCTAATGTGTTGCCGTCTTCTAGTGCTGTAGATGTGATTACCTCAAAAAGGAAAATCAAAACAACGGTAATGGTGGAGAATAATAAAATATTAGTTTTGGGCGGTATGATTGACAATGTTGTGCATGAGACGCAAATGAAAGTACCTTTGCTGGGTGATGTTCCTATTTTAGGGCACTTGTTTCGTTATGACACCGAAAAAACTGAGAAGCGACATTTGTTGATTTTTATTAGACCTACTATTCTTACCAAAGATAATATAGATGACATTAGTCGACAAAAATATAGTTATATTCAAGCAAGGAGAATACTAGAAAATATGGGGGAAGATCATTTTGATGACCTTTTTCCAGATTACAGTGCCGCTGGTAAAAAGAAAACCAATGCAGAGATAAAGTCTACTCAAAAAGACAATAAAAGCAACCAAAAGGTCGGCATTAATTTAGAAGATAATAAAAGCAACCAAGAGGTTGATATTGATTTAGAAGATAATTGGTATGAATATGAGTGATGTTTCATTGCCTTATTTGTTTAGCAAAAAATTTAAATTATTATTAGAAGACGGCGCATTAAGTTACGCTGTATTGCCTGATGCTTCTGCTTTATTAGAAATTAGACGCAAATATGGTGCATTTCAATTAGAACAAATCCCGAAAGAATCTTTAATGCAGAAAATACAAACGCATTATGAAAGTGGCGCGCTGAACAATTTACAAGATTTTAGTCATGATATAGAACAAGATAAAACCTTAGATGATATTGCAATGGAGTTATTTGAGCCAATAGAGTTGTTGGATTCTGATGACCAAGCACCGATTATTAGTCTTATTAATGCTTTATGCGCACAAGCTATTTTACAGGGGGCATCTGATATTCATATTGAACCCTACGAATCCCGTATTCGTATTCGTTTTCGCTTAGATGGGCTATTAAAAGAGGTGCTAGAGCCACAACAAAAGATTGCCCCTTTATTGGTGTCGCGTATTAAAGTAATGGCCAACCTTGATATTTCTGAAAGGCGTTTGCCACAAGATGGTAGGATTTCACTGCAATTAGGCGGTCGTGCGGTTGATATACGCGTATCTATCATCCCATCTGGCAAGGGAGAAAAAGTTGTGATGCGCTTGCTAGATAAGCAACTTGGGCGATTGCAACTTAAACAGCTTGGAATAGATGATGCAATCTATCAAAAAATTTACGACTTAATTCAAAAGCCTAGTGGCATTATCTTGGTTGTTGGCCCGACTGGATCTGGTAAGACCACTACGCTTTATGCGGCGCTTAGTGTTTTGAACAACCAATCAAGAAATATTACCACCATTGAGGATCCCATTGAATACTATATTGATGGCATCAATCAGACTCAAATTAATGATAGTATCCACATGACTTTTGCTAAAGGGTTAAGGGCTATTTTACGACAAGATCCAGATATTGTGATGGTGGGTGAGATTCGTGATAAAGAAACTGCTCAGATTGCAGTACAGGCTAGCTTAACAGGTCATTTGGTTTTTTCTACGCTGCATACGAATAGCGCTAAAGACGCCATAATTCGACTTAAAGATATGGGCGTAGATCCGTTTTTATTAGCCTCTAGTCTCTCAGGCGTGTTAGCACAAAGGTTGATTAGAGTCTTATGTTCTGAGTGCAAACAAGCGCATACAACAAATGAAAAAGAACAAGAAAAATTAGGCCTAGGTAAGCCCAGTGTTATTTATAGCGCCTCATCTTGCGAGCATTGTCATCATAGTGGTTTTTCAGGTAGGAGTGGTTTGTATGAATTATTAGTTGTTGACACTGAGCTTAGAGCAATGATTTACAGTGGTGCTGATGAAAATCAAATAAACGATCACCTTCAAGGGAAAATGTTAACCTTAAAAGACCAAGTTATAGAACTAGTAATACAAGGGCAATGTAGCCTAGATGAAGCGATTAGAGTTGTTTCCCTGTAAAATTTATGCCTGTTTTTGAATATCAAGCTATCAACCAAAAACAAAAGCAAGTTAGTGGGCTTATTGAGAGCGACCATATTAAAAGCGCACGCACCCAGCTTAAAGAACAGCGTTTAACTATTTTAAATATTAAACCTAGCAAACAACCATTAAAAAAAGCAAAACTTCTATTTCAAAAGCACTTAAGTATGGCTGATATTGCTATGTTAACGCGTCAATTAGGTTCACTCATTCAAGCTTCTATTCCTGTTGAACAAGCGCTCAATACAATTTTGCAAAATCACCATAAAAAACATCTTGTAAAAATCATCAAACACACCCACTCACAGATTTTGCAAGGGCAGAGTTTGGCAAAATCATTGGGTTCAAATTATGAGCAATTTCCAGATTACTATATTGCAACTGTTGAACTGGGCGAGGCAAGTGCAAATTTAGGCGGTGTGTTAGAGGCGTTAGCAATAGATATTGAGAAACAACAGCATTTCAGGGCAAAAGTCTCTGCTGCTATGATTTATCCAGTTGTTGTTTCTATTGTTGCAATGTCTGTGGTTTATTTGCTTTTGATTTTTGTCGTGCCAGAAATTGCAGCAGTTTTTCAGGATTCTGGTCAACAATTACCAGAGATTACTGTTTTTGTCATTCAGCTCAATGAATTTTTAACCAAGCACTCTTTTACAATCTTAATTACTTTATTGGTATTAATATTTGGCAGTCGATTCTTACTTAAAAAGCAAAGTATTAAAGTAAAAGTACAAAGCATATTGGTCAAAATGCCTGTGATTGGAAAAATATTAATCACAACCAATGCCATACGCTTTGCACGCACTTTTGCATTATTGTATGAAAGTGGCGCACCTGTGATTACCGCACTTACTAATTCAGCAATGGCGCTTAATTTCTTGCCAATGCGCCAAGCCATTTTAAAAGCCAGAGAAAAAGTGCGTGAAGGATCATCGTTGTTTTTAGCGTTTAAACAATATCAAGCCTTACCACCAATAACACTTTATATGCTTGCCAGTGGCGAGAGTAGTGGACAGTTAGCAAAAATGCTAAATAAAGCTGCACAAAATCAAGAAAGTGAAATTGACCACTACACCACAAAACTGGTTAATGCTTTTGAACCGATAATGATAGCAATTATGGGTTGCATTGTACTCTTTATTGTTGCGGCAATGCTTTTGCCAATTTTTGAGCTTAATCAAATTCCCCTATAGAGCGCAATCTTTACGCATAGCGTTTACTGTCAAGTTAGTGTTGTTTTTTTATTCTAGATTTAACTTGTTTTTCTAATTTGTTGCAAATCAAATAATTATAAGTTATACTTAAGCGTTACGCTACACAAATTTTATGTTTCACACACAACATTAAATGTCAGGTTTCACCACGTTGTTCCCTATCTCCAAAAATCACACTCATCACACTCATCACACTCCAAAACATATCAGGTTCTCTGATAAACAAATCAGGCTTTAAATTATACCAATACTCTAAAGCCTCATAAGGTGTCCTTACCTTAATCTCTTTCCTAAGCCCGCCATGCCCACGATTAAAATTATAAAAAATCAAAAATTGATTCAAATCTCGCTTCATCCCATCAATATTTTGATAGGTTGTCGCCTTAACCGTTGCATTCTTATACCATTTTCAAAAATAAACTAAACTAATTCTATCCATTCTCTAC
>NZ_CDSC02000426.1 GCF_001298715.1 Bathymodiolus azoricus thioautotrophic gill symbiont | reverse complement strand
GCCGATGATGCGTCAAAGAAAAAACTCACTTATAAGCAACAACAAGAACTCACCACACTACCTGAGAAAATCGAAAAAGCAGAGATTGAAATCGGAGAAATACAACTAAAACTCTCTGACCCTGAGTTTTTCCAGCAAGACGAATCGCAAGATGCACTTATCCGCCTCTCTCGCTTGGAAGCCGACTTAGAGCGCTATTATGAAAAATGGAGTGAACTGGAATAATCAACAATGAATAAAAATATCCCTTTAATTGTCGATCTAGACCATACGCTGATTGATACCGATTTACTATTTGAATCTTCTATTGCAACGCTAAAAAAAAGCCCTTGGCTAATAGCGCTATATCCATTTTGGCTACTACAAGGCAAAGGTTACCTCAAAGAACAACTCATCAAGCATTGCGATATTGACATCAGCACCCTGCCCTATAACCAAACTACCATTGACTATATTAATAAGTGTAAAAAAGAAGGTGTGCAAGTTATCCTTGCCACTGCCTCTCACGGGTTTTACGCACGCAAAGTAGCCAAACATACAGGTTTATTTGACGATGTAATGGCAAGCAACAAACACTTTAACCTCTCTTCACACAATAAAGCTGATAAGCTAATTGAGCGTTTTGGCAAGCAAGGCTTTGACTATATCGGTGACCATATGCGTGATTTACCTGTGTGGCAAGCCTCAAACTTAGCTATCCTAACGAATGTATCAAATAAAGTTATTCGTAAAACACAGCATTTAAACACTTTGGTTTTATCGAGAAAATAAAAATTACTTTCAAAATAGCCTAACACCTGTAATTTTCAAGTCTGTAGCAATAATGCCAATTAAACGGATGATATCCCCCTTTATCTAAATGAATTATGATTAAAAATCTATCTATGCTTGAATAATACTGCCAACAATACCTAAGGAGATCTTTGCATAAATAGCGTGCATGAGTTAATCTCAACTTACGGTATGGAAGCTATACCACAAGCCATGGAGATATTGTTTAATCAGGCTATGCAACTAGAGCGAGAACAACACCTAGGTGCTGGGCATTATTAGCGTAGTAACGATCAATTGGATTATACTAATGGTTACAAACCAAAACGCATTAAGACGCGTATTGGTCAGTTAGATTTATCTGTGCCGCAAACACGAGACAGTGGTTTTTATCCTAATTGTTTAGAGAAAGGCTTGCGCTCCGAGCGCGCACTAAGTATTGCCCTAAGTGAGATGTACATCAATGATGTTAGCACTCGTAAGGTTAATAATATTGTTGAACAAATATGTGGATTTGAAGTCTCTGCACAGATGGCGTCAAACACTTCAAAAGAGCTAGACGCAAGCCTTTCGGATTGGCGCAATAAAAGAGATTATTTATTGGTTGATGCTAGGTATGAGCAAGTGCGTGCAGATGGTATGGTTAGAGACTGTGCTGTGTGTGATTGCCATTGGTAAGGTAAACGAGAAGTATTGGGCGCTC
>NZ_CDSC02000484.1 GCF_001298715.1 Bathymodiolus azoricus thioautotrophic gill symbiont | reverse complement strand
CCATAAAGAGAAATAAGATAATTATTTGATATTGGCAATAAATTGTTTTATTTTATCAATATCTTTGACGCCTTTTGCACTTTCCACACCGCTGGAGATATCTAGCGCATAAGGATTAATTTGTTTAACAGCGTCAGCAACGGTATCTGAATTTAAACCACCTGCCAAGATAATCGGCAGATCAAGTGCTACTTTTGCCAAGCTCCAGTCAAATGCCTCGCCTGTGCCACCATAAGTGTTTTCATTAAAGGCATCTAACAACAAGCCACAAGATAGGCGATAATCATCCGCCATTTTGATAAGGTCGGTGTTTTGATGAACGCGCAGAGCCTTAATAAACGGCATGGCGTATTGGCTACACTCTATAGGTGCCTCATCGCCGTGGAATTGCAAAGTATCAAGAGGCACTTCGCATAACACTTCGTCAATAAAACTAGAATCTGCATTCACAAACAAACCCACGCGATTAATAAATGGCGGTAAGGCGTTGACAATTTCCAAAGCAGCCTCTACCTCAACATAGCGTGGTGATTTGTCATAAAACACTAGGCCAACAGCGTCTATACCAAGAAGTGAGGCCTCTCGTGCATTATCAGCTTGGGTAAATCCACAAATTTTAATTTTTGGACACATCAAGTTTCATTGTCTAATTTGGCTTTAATTTTATCTCTATCAATCCACCATTTGTCATCAACCAATTGGTCAACTGCCCCTGAGAGTTTTTTTAAAAATACTTCTGGCTCGTCCAACTTTAATGTTTTGCGCCATAAGTCAAAAGTTGATTGGTCTGTTATGTGTGAATGCTTGTCTGCAACGCTTGCTAACATTTGCGAAGTAAAAAAAGTCAATTCATCATCTGCGCCACATCGCACTGAAGTAATATAATGCGCCGCAGCTGCAGCTACTGCTCGTGTGTCTGCCTCTTCGGGAGATTCTTCCACCAAATGTTGCAACATTGCCACGGTAATCTCTGGGTCAATTGGGAATGTTACACCTAACCACAGTGCATGTCCTAGCGCCACTAAGGCATCAGGGCCTTCGGATAAAAACATCACATCACACGCTTCAACCGCCAACTCCCACAATTCATCTTGCTGTGCAAGATTAAAGGCAGTAAAGGCCTTTTCCCAAGCATCTGCACCCTTATAGCGCTCAACTTGAATGCGACCAATCTCTAATAGACTTGTAATTCTTTCTTCGATTGGCGCGCCTTCACTTAGTCCAGCCAGTTGATCTTCAAAATATTCTAAGCGTGCTTGTAACTGCTCTTCGTTAGCATAAACATCTTCCCCATCATCGCCATCAAAAATATCTTGCTCTTTATTTAAATATTTAAAGCCCATCCGTTACCTCCTAGTAAAAAGCCGCCTCTAAACGATCTTCCCAATTTTCAGGCGTATCGCCATAATCAGGCTTCACATCCATCTGAAAAAACCGCTCATCCGACTCTCGAGCTATGCTCTTCAACACCACAACCAAATCCTCAAAAGATTCTATCTCTGGATTCGCAATCATCACTTCACTTATTAATAACATTGTTTTTAATTGTAAAAAAATTGACTATTTTACGCTACGAAGACCGTTAAATATACAGGGCGTGATTTAGAAAGTTTGCTCCTGCTACTGTTTTGAAAAATTGCAGCACTTAGTTTTTTGCTATACGCACAGCTCGTATTGACGCCTAGCTACATTTATTTGAATCAATTGAGCGGGCGCAAGATTAACCGCTTAGTGGCTTTGGATTTATAACAACGAACGACCGCATTTTACACTGGGTGGAGTGTCACCCAGGATAAGGTTTAAAGAAAGCGCCAATTGGGCAAAAATTGGATTTTTCCAATCGCCCCTATTTCCCCGCAAGGGAGGCTACGCACTGCAAGGGTCTCTATCCCTTGGCTTTTAATTTCAGTTTTATTTGATAAAAGTGAAAGGTGACACTTTACATTTTTTGTTTTATCAGTATAATGCTGATAATTTCTTAAAAAAGTAAATATTATGCTAAAAATGAATGCACTGGTAAAGTTAAGCGGAGAAAGTAAATCGACACTTATTTATTATTTAAATGATGGTTTGTTACCCCAACCACAAAGACCCAAGCCCAATGTTGCTTTGTATGATGAAAAATGCCTAGAGATTATTAAGTTTATTCGTTATTTGCAAAACTCTCTTTATTATTCTATTAGCCAAATCAAAGAAATTCTCACCGACAGCACTATTGATTTTGATGATAGTATCGATATGATTATTAATTCGCTAGAGGTTGTTTCAGTGGGTAATAAAGAGTTTTCTATTAAAGAGGTTTTGCAAAAAAGTAAAATTTCCTTACAAGAATTACAAGAATTGCAAACATTACAACTAATCAGAGTTGATGATTTTTATTCTCAAAAAGATATTGAAATAATTGATATTCTCATAAAAAGCGAACAAGCGCTAGAATTGCTAAAGCATTATGTTAAAAGCGCTAAAGAATTGGCAAAACTTGAGAATCAAATTGGTGTAGAAATATTACAAGAGCAACACAAAAGCAGCAATACCCACCAAATAATTTTTGACATAGTGCTAAAGGTCAAGCCTTATATTTTTAGTCATCACACTTTATTAGAAAATAAACGCATTCATAATGGAGGTAAACTGTGAAAAACCTTTATAGAATTAGTGGCTTTTTAACTTACTTTTTAATCGTATTTCTTAATGCTTTTGTTGATTTAGGGCACAAGATTGTTTTACAAAATACTGTTTTTAAAACCTATGATGGTACAGAATTAATGGTTTTAACTGCCATTATTAATGCCTTAATTTTATTACCTTTTGTATTTTTGTTTTCGCCATCAGGTTTTATTAGTGACAAATATTGTAAAACTAAGATAGTGCGAGTTTCCTCATTTATTGCTATTATTATTACCTCTTTAATCACATTGAGCTATTATTTAGGCTATTTTGAGATGGCATTTGTTGCCACATTGTTGCTCGCTGCCCAAAGCGCTTTTTATTCCCCGGCCAAATACGGGCTAATTAAGGAAATGTTTGGTACTGGTAATGTTGTTAAGGCCAATTCCATCACTCAGGCTATTACCATTATTGCAATTTTATTAGGCGCTGTTATTTATTCTATTTTCTTTGAAAGCCTCTTAATAGGTGATGTTAATAATAAGGATGAAATACTAAAAATGGTTGCCCCAATTGGCTTTGTGTTAATTATTTCAAGCGTATTTGAGTTTTTGTTGTCTCTTAAATTACCAATAACCAATGCTAAAAAAATCACTGATAATTTTGCAATAAAAAAATACTTAACCGGCGGTTATTTTAAGTGCAATAACAGCATAATCAAAAGCAACAGAGTTATTTGGCATAGTATCATTGGGCTGAGTATTTTTTGGGCAATTTCACAAATTGTTGTTGCTGTCTTTGGCGCGTTTTTAAAATCATCTGCTGGCGTAGAAAATACTGTAATTGCCCAGTCTTTATTAGCAGTTGGCGGTCTTGGTATTGTTGTTGGTTCAATGATTGCCAACAAGGTTTCTAAAAACTATATTGAATTAGGTATTGTGCCTTTAGGGAGTCTTGGTGTTGCAATAACTTTATTTATTATTCCTACTTTGCAAAATGTTAATATTATTGCTGTGGTATTTTTTATTTACGGCCTTTGTGCTGGTCTTGTATTGGTGCCACTTAATGCATTAATTCAGTTAAGCGCACCAGGTTCTAGTTTAGGTAGGATTTTAGCTGCCAATAATTTTTATCAAAATATCTTTATGCTTATTGCTTTAATTGCTACTGCATACCTTTCTTATTTACAATTTGATAGTGGTGATATATTGCTTCTTGCTGCAATTATCGCTACTATTGGAGCGCTTTGGACATTTATTAAATTACCACAATCTTTAATAATTTACATAGTGCGCTTTGCATTTAAGCTGCGTTACAAAATCAATGCTATAGGGGTAGAGAATGTTCCTACAAATAAGGGCACATTATTACTTGGAAACCATGTTTCCTACATTGATTGGGCAATTTTGCAAATAGTTTATCCACAACAAATTCGCTTTGTTATGGAAAAATCAATTTACAAAAAGTGGTATCTTAAATGGTTTTTGGATTTTTTCAAAATAATTCCCATTTCATCATCTGGTAGCAAAAATTCCCTCAAAGAAGTGGCAAAAGCACTTAATGACGGTCATACAGTGGCACTTTTTCCAGAAGGAATGTTGACTAAAAATGGTGGAATGAATACTTTTTTAGCTGGTTATGAACATATATTAAAAGAAGTTAAAGATTGTGTCATTGTGCCATTTTATTTGCACGGCTTGTGGGAAAGTAAATTTTCTAATGCGGCAGATAAAATTAAACAAAGTGGCCACAATATCTATGTTAAATTTGGCGCAGAACTGCCAACTAGCATCAAAGCTGTGCAATTAAAAAACATTGTTATTGATTTAAGTGTTGATGTTTGGCACAACTACATTAACCAGCAAAAAGATATTGCCAGTATGTGGATTGAGCAAATAAAGAAGAAAAATAATTTTTATGTAGCAGACTCTAATAGCATACTCCACAGGAATAAATTTTTAGCCGCCACACTATTAATGCGCAAATGGCTAAAAAATAAATTAGGAAACAATAATAATATAGCAGTAATACTGCCCTCAACAGTTGCTGGTGCTATATGTAATATGTCTTTATTTTGTTTGGCTAGAACAGTAGTTAATCTTAACTACACAACTGGAATACGGCCCTTGAAGTTGGCTATTAAAAAAGCTGAAATACAAACAATTATTACTAGCAAAAAATTTATTAAAAAATTACAAGACAAAGGGTTTGATTTAAGTGAAGTGCTTAACAATGGCAATATTATTTACTTAGAAGATATGCAAAAATTTGCACACAAGTTGCGAGCGATAGGTTATTTTTTACGAGCAGCACTCTACCCAGTATGGCTCTTAAAGTTATTGTTTATTACTAAAGTAAAAATTACAAAGACTGCTGTTATTTTATTTAGTAGTGGTAGTGAGGGCGATCCCAAAGGAATTATGTTAAGTCATAAAAACTTAATTGCCAATGTTAAACAAGTAAAAACAATGCTCAACCCAAGCTTAAACGATAAAATAATGGGAACACTGCCAAATTTTCATTCTTTTGGATTAACAGTTTGCACGCTGATACCACAACTTGAAGGCATTCCTGTTATTTACCACCCAGACCCAACAGATGGCTATGGTATTGGTAAATTAGTAGCCGAGCATAAGGCAACTATTTTGCTTGGCACTGCAACATTTTTTCGCCTATATTTGCGCAATAGAAAACTCCAGCCTTTAATGTTGGCGAGCATTAGACTTGTAGTTGCTGGCGCCGAAAAACTACCAAATAAAATACTTGACGATTTTAAACAAAAGTTTGGGTTAGACATTTATGAGGGCTATGGGACTACAGAAACTGCTCCTGTTGCAAGTAGTAATATTCCAAATGCACTATTGCCAAAATATTGGAAAATTCAACAAGGGCAAAAAACGGGCACTATTGGCAAACCATTAGTAGGTACAAGCATTATTATTACTGATCCCAGTAGTTTTGAAGTATTAAAACAAGGCGATGCCGGGATGATTTTAATTTCAGGACCTCAAGTAATGCAAGGCTATTTGAATGACCCTATTCAAACAAATGAGGTAATAAAAATCATAAATAATAACAGGTATTACATCACTGGCGACAAAGGTAAGATTGATAAAGATGGCTTTGTTACTATTGTGGACAGATATTCTCGTTTTGCAAAAATTGGCGGCGAAATGATTAGCCTAGGAAGCTGTGAAGCGCAAATTAGTGCTTGTTTGGGTGATGAAATTGAAATAGCCGCTACCAACTTAACCGATGTTAAAAAAGGTGAAAAAATAGTATTGTTATTTACTGGAGATATGACAGAAGAGGATCTAAAACGAAAATTAATTGCCACACAAATTAACCCATTGTATTTGCCTAGTTCTTACCACAAGGTAGAAGTTTTGCCAAAATTAGGAGCAGGTAAAGCAGATTTTAAGGGCGTTAAAAAACTTGCGCAACACTTGGAGGCGGGTGAATGACAAATACTCAAAAGCTAACAATCAAATTAATATTGTTAATTAGTTTTGTAATAATAGTCATAATGTTTTTACAAGATCCAATGCCACAAAGTGTCAAATATCATAGTTTTGTTGATGATAGAGGTATCTTTGGCGTTGTTAATTTTTACAATGTTATTTCTAATTTTCCTTTTTTATTGGTTGGAATTTACGCAATAATATTATTGAAAAACAATAGGTTAAATATTAGTGACAACATAAAATATATGTATTACACTATGTTTTTTGGTGTCATTATGGTATTTTTTGGCTCTAGTTATTTTCATCTTGATGTTAGACATGAAACATTATTTTTGGATAGATTGCCAATGGTTATTGTTTTTATGGCGCTTTTCTCCATTGTAATTAGTGAGTTTATTAGTTTAAAAATTGGTAAAAAATTATTTATTCCATTAGTGGCATTAGGCCTGTTTACTATTATTTATTGGATTGTTGGTGAGAGTTATGGATCTGGGGATTTACGCGGGTATATTTTAGTGCAGTTTTTACCAATGTTGATTACGCCAATTATTTTGCTAAATTTTAAACGAAAATCAGCTAAAGCTTATTGGTATTTGCTATTATTTTATGTTTTTGCAAAATTATTTGAGCATTTTGATGGGCAAATATTTGAGTTATTTGGATTTATTAGTGGGCATTCAATTAAACATATTGTTGCAGCGCTTGGATTATTTATTTTCTTACTTGTGGAGAAAAAAGACTTAAAACATCATTGAGTGCACTTTGGTGCCAGGCCTTATGCGCTGTGGCTTGATCATTGGCTTGTTTGGGTCAATAACTTCATTCGCCAGTATTGCGTTTAATCTTGCGAGAGATGTTTGCTGTACTTCTGTTGAGTAAGTTTGGCTATGTTTGCTTGCTTCATGCCTACATTGTTAGTCAGTTGGTGCTGTAGATAGCGGATAATTTTGTCTTCATAATTGCTCAAAACAGATTTAATATTGTTGGTTCGTAGATATCTAAGTGTTTTAATAGAGTCTTTACCACGAGTAATGAAAACTTCCATATCATTCTTTTTGGATTTGTTTTTTGTCGCAATCGTACTAACTCATCATAATAGCTATGAATATCGCCATAAACAATCAGTTTGTTCATGAGTTAAGTTTAAAATAATCATAGATTTTTTTAAGGAAACATACCTCTTCTCTATTGAGGCTCTTTCCTTTGGTTGCTGCATGAGCCCATAAGTTTCTGTATTTATTAAACTGTGAAATCCATTTTATCTTCTCTGATTTACTATTAAACCTCCCCAAGCCCACATCGATAGAAAATAAATCTTGAAAAGGTCTAAATAAATTGTCGCCTGATAAATTTTTAGACCAGTGTTGTTCTATAATTTTCTTATAATCTTGGATGGTAAACATTCCCTGCCAATCCACCTCTTCACTTCCGAATCCATCTTTATAATTTTTCTTTCTCTTTCTTGCTCTGCGAGATCTATGCAGTGACGCTTAATACTACCT
>NZ_CDSC02000427.1 GCF_001298715.1 Bathymodiolus azoricus thioautotrophic gill symbiont | reverse complement strand
AGGAAAAGGATATCAGTGTCACATTTTGGATCTATTGTCAAAAGAAACCCATCTCTGCCTATTCAAAAATTTGTTCGCAACATGCTTTATTCTTCATTCAGTGGAAATCACCACACCCGGAATGGTATTCTTAAGGAAGACACCACAATCGAAGAAAGCTGATGAAAACGATAATGTATGTGTGCAGCGCAGCGCAGTGGTTTAGTTATCCATCTTACCCACAAATACTTGGCAGGGAGTCCAGGTGGCATAGTTTCGTCATCCACACACGAAAGAGGTCTCATTGAAATCAAACATCTGTTACATTCAAAGCCTATTAATCTCTGGCAGGCATCAGAAAATAAAACTTTTGCTTTTGGCAAGTTACAGCCTAAGTAAAATCATATTTATTTCTACCAATGTCATGATCTCCTCAACATATGCAATACAGAATGGATTGATTTTATTGTTCGTACATTAAATCCACACCAGATGTTTATTCAGAGAATTTACCGTGAGTGACTTTTGGGATAATACTATGCTACCCAAACTACAGGCATTTTACATGCAAGGACTCCTTCCAGAACTAGCATGTCCACGAGAGGGAAAAAGTCCAGGCATTCTTCTCGATTTCTGCTCGTGCTGTACTTAACACACGGATCATTTGAAAAGATTAAATAATGCTTTGTTAGGGCAAATGTGTGGATTGAACCCCGACATACTTCTGTGTATTTTGACGTAGATGTTAAAAACAATTCAAAGCATAAATATGCAACCAGCTGTCTCATTAAATTATACAGTACACTATTTTAAAAAAAAACAAAAAACAAAAAACAAGAGTGATGACAGTATACACTTATTGACTGGGTATGAGGGTATTAACACTTTTAATGTCTCCAAGGTATCATCAACTTGTTCGACGAAAGAATTGTCTATTCACCTGACAAAGATTCTGTACCAAGGTACCAACTATTATCTGAAGATGGCAACGTCGAGGAAAATAATTGATACAGAGGGAAAAATAAAGGTGCTATTACCCGAATATCAAGTCTATAAATGTTTTATTATAATGGGGTCCGTTGTTGAACTTGTGATTAAACTAACCAGGTGATTAGCCCTAATTACATAATTAATTCCTGATCACATACTTAGCTAATGCAATGATTAAATTCTGTTGCTGAACTCCTTTTAATCAATGTATTTATTAA
>NZ_CDSC02000429.1 GCF_001298715.1 Bathymodiolus azoricus thioautotrophic gill symbiont | reverse complement strand
TAACCACAAATGATTTAAGACTGCTCTTGCTTGAAAAAGATTTAATGGAGGTGTGATTTAAAAATAAAGATTATGGGAAAACAAAGAGATACAGAATTAATAAATATACTTCTAAATGATAAAGAAAACGAGCTTTTAGAATTTAAGAGCAATAACACCAATCCTAAGGTAATCGGTAAATTATGTTCAGTATTATCCAACTCTGCTCGTATTCTTAACAAAGATTATGCATATATCTTATGGGGGATTTCTGACGATGGTTGTATTATCGGCACTGATTTTAATCCTAACAATAAAAGCATAACAAAATTCAAATTATCTCAAGCATTAAGTCCTTCTATACATTGTGATTTTAGATTAGTTACACACCAAGATGACAATATTGTGATATTGGAAATCCCTGCAACAACCATAACACCAATTGAGTTTAATGGAACGGCCTATGTAAGAATTGGTAGCGCAACACCTAAATTATCAGGTCATCTTGATAAGATGCAAATACTGATGAAAAATTTGCAGACCTATACTTGGGAACATGAGGTCGCAAAACAGTTTTTAACTGCTGATGAAGTGTTAAATTATCTTGCTTACAAGGTTTATTTTAAATTGATCAGCCAAGCCTCACCCCAAAGTATTGATGAAATATTGCAATATCTTGAGAGGGATAATATTGTTGAAAAAGATATAGGCAATAAATGGAATATTCTTAATCTGGGTGCATTATTGCTAGCCAATGATTTAAATGACTTTGGTGTATCTATTGCAAGAAAAGGGGTGCGCTTTATTGCTTACAATGGCGATAATAAAGCAGAGGTTGTTAGCCATAGAAAAGATGGCTTAAAGGGTTACGCAATCGCCCTTGAAGGCTTGGTTACCTATATTAACAATTTACTACCAAATAGTGAAACCATTGGAGAAGTTTATCGTCAAACCAACGCACCTTTTCCAAAAATAGCAATTAGAGAAATTATTGCAAATGCATTAATTCATCAGGATATGACTATTACAGGTGCTGGACCTCAAGTTGAATTATTCAATAATCGTTTAGAAGTTACCAATCCAGGGGAATCGTTAAACCCTATTGAAAGAATAATTGACTTACCGCCTAAATCAAGAAATGAAGGATTGGCAGGACTTATGAGACGTATGAGACTTTGCGAGGAACAAGGAAGCGGTGTGGATAAGGTCATTTTTAGTGTAGAAGAAGCTCAATTACCTGCACCAATATTTAGGACGCATGGTAACTCTACACAAGTGATTTTGTATGCCTATAGGTCATTTGCAGATTTAACAATAGAAGAAAGAACTAGAGCTTGTTATCAACATGCAGTCATCAAATACATTAGTGGCATGAAATTAAAGAATTCTAGCTTATGTACTAGATTTGGCATTAAAAAAGGCAATGAATCTCAGGTCAGCAAAGTGATTAAAAATGCCTTATCAAAAGGGTTAATAAAAATTGCTGATACAGAAAGCCCTAGAAGTGGATATCACCCATTTTGGGCATGATATTTTCTTGACTGGCTCTTAATTTTACCAAAAATATTATACATTTAAACTTAAAAAAACATTATAAATCAGTTATTTATATTAATATAGTTTTCTTGACTGGCTCTTGACTTGATTACAAAAAAATTATGCATATACACGAATACCAAGCAAAAACATTATTTAACCAATTTAGCATTAAAACCCCCAAAGGGGTTTTAGTTTCAACTGTAGAACAATTAAGCAAAGCATGCTCAGAATTAGGTGGCAGCGTTTGGGTGGTAAAAGCACAGGTTCATACGGGTGGACGGGGCAAAGGGGGTGGGGTGATTTTGTGTCATTCAATGGCAGAGGTGGCGCATGTAGCAGAACAATTACTGGGCACACAGTTGGTTACGCCACAAACCGACGCTAAGGGTTTACCGATTAACCAATTGTTGATTGAAGCGGGGCAAAATATTGAGCGTGAATTGTATTTGGGTTTGTTAGTGGATAGGCAAACGCAAAAAATAACTGTTTTGGCTTCTACCGAAGGTGGCATGGATATTGAAAAAGTTGCCAGTGAAACGCCTGATAAGATTATTAAATTTGGCGTTGACCCGCTTGGAACACTAAGCTCGCAAGATTGTGATTCTATCGCCCAGCAACTTAATCTTACAGATACATTAGCTAAGCAATTCAACCAAACCTTGCTGAGTTTGTACGAAATTTTTACCACTAAAGATGTGAGTTTAATTGAGATTAATCCACTGATCGTTACAGCGGAAAACACCTTATTAGCACTTGATGGCAAGATTGATTTTGATGATAATGCCTTATATCGCCACGAAGATATCCTGCAGTTGCGTGACACTTCTCAAGAAGATGAAAAGGAAAAAAAAGCCAGCGAACATCAACTCAATTATATTTCACTAGATGGCACCATTGGCTGCATGGTCAATGGTGCAGGGCTGGCAATGGCAACAATGGATTTGATTGAACATCATGGTGGCTCTCCTGCTAACTTCTTAGATGTAGGCGGGGGCACAACAGCACAGCGGGTTGCTAAGGCGTTTGAGTTGATCCAAACTGAGGCAAATGTAAGCGGTATCTTGGTGAATATTTTTGGTGGTATTGTGCGTTGTGATTTAATTGCACAAGGTATTTTGCAAGCCATTGAAAAGGTGGGATTGAGCCTGCCTATTGTCGTACGCTTGGAAGGCACAAATGCTGCACAAGGATTAGCATTATTAAGTAGGTCTAAATATAATATCTATACTGAGGCAGACTTAACTCAAGCTGCTATCAAAATTGTGGCATTATCTCAGGAGCAGTCAAAATGAGTGTACTGATTAATAAAAACACCAAGGTAATTACTCAGGGTTTTACTGGCAAACAAGGCACATTTCATTCAGAGCAGTCTATTGCTTACGGCACACAGTTTGTTGGTGGTGTAACCCCTGGCAAAGGTGGACAAACACACTTAAACTTACCGGTGTTTAACTCAGTTATTGAGGTGATGAATGAAACAGGTGCCAATGCCACGATGATTTATGTGCCGCCGCGTTTTGCCTATGCTTCAATTGTTGAAGCAATTGAAGCACAAATGCCTGTGATCGCTTGTATCACTGAAGGTATTCCAGTGCAAGATATGCTTAAGGTTAAAGCGATTTTAAAAGATTCAAACTCAACCTTGATTGGTCCAAACTGCCCCGGTGTCATTACCCCTGATGAGTGCAAATTGGGTATTATGCCGGGCAATATTCACCAAGTTGGTAGTGTTGGTGTGGTCTCTCGTTCGGGGACACTCACCTACGAAGCCGTACATCAAACCACTCAAGCTGGACTTGGCCAAAGCACTTGTATTGGTATTGGTGGCGACCCTATTAGTGGAATGAGCTTCATTGATTGTTTGGCATTATTTGAAGCCGATGAACAAACTGAGTCTATCATTATGGTTGGCGAGATTGGAGGCTCAGCTGAAGAAGAAGCGGCAGAATACATTCAATCCAATGTGTCAAAACCTGTGGTGTCTTATATTGCAGGACTCACCGCACCAAAAGGCAAGCGCATGGGTCATGCGGGTGCAGTAATTAGTGGTGGCTCGGGCAAGGCAGAAGATAAAATCAAAGCCCTAAAAAATGCAGGCGTGGCTATTTCGCCAACTCCTGCAACTATGGGTAAAACTTTGTTAGGTATTTTAAAATGAAAAAACCCATTATTGTCTTAGGTATCGGCGAATTAGGTAGCGTATTTGCACGCGCCTTTTTAAAAAATAACTACCCTGTTTACCCCATCACCAGAACCACTGATATTGACGAGTTGCGCTCGTCGATTGACCCTGAATTTATCTTGGTTTGTACCGGAGAAGGAGATTTACAATCAGCCCTAAAATCTATTCCTAATGCATGGAAAGACCGCGTGGCAATGATGCAAAATGAGTTGTTGCCACGCGATTGGGCGACACACAATTTTATTGACCCAACAGTGATTTCAGTGTGGTTTGAAAAGAAGAAGGGCATGGATTCTAAGGTGTTGATTTCCTCACCGGTATTTGGAGCTAAAGCGCAAATTTTGGTGGCATCATTGGCACTGATTGATATTCCAGCACATGCTGTTGCTAACGACAAAGAGCTGCTGTTTGAGTTGGTACTAAAAAATCTCTATATTCTAACGACTAATATCGCAGGCTTGGCAATTGAAACGGGCAGTACAGTTGAGGGCCTGCGTAATAATCATCTCAAGCTAATGCGCAATGTATCAAGCGATATTTTAAAACTACAAAGCGCACTCACTGGCAAAATTTTTGTTGAGGATGAGTTAGAAAAAGGCATGCTGCTCGCCTTTGAAGGTGATTTGTCACACCAATGTATGGGTAGGTCAGCCCCTCAAAGGCTAAAACGAACACTAAAACTCGCAAGTGAATTGCAACTTAATATGCCACACTTACAAAAAATCAAAAACAAGCTTTAAATACTCAGGCGAATTCAACCCATAAGTGAAAACCCACGCATTTCTTCAATAAACTTCTGCCCCATAAAAAAGACTTGCACCACAGGCAAAGAAAACACACCACGCTGTGCACAAATCTCTTGCAACTGCTCGCAATCAATATAGACCCTTTCCAAGTTTGGAAATTTATCTGAAAATTTTTCATCAATCTGCGGTTTAATGGTTTGGCACACACCACAATTCTTACCACCAAAAAGAACGAGTAATACCAT
>NZ_CDSC02000459.1 GCF_001298715.1 Bathymodiolus azoricus thioautotrophic gill symbiont | reverse complement strand
GGGTGCGTCTATGCCTCCAGAACCTGGGTTACCCCACGCCGTGATTGAACCATCGGCTTTAAGGGCGGCAAAGGCACTCGCAGTTGAATAAATCTTAGTATAGTCAGTGCCAGCGGGTGCGTCTATGCCTCCAGAATCTGAGTCACCCCACGCCGTGATTGAACCATCGGCTTTAAGGGCGGCAAAGGCACTCGCAGTTGAATAAATCTTAGTATAGTCAGTGCCAGCAGGTGCATCTAAGCCTCCCAAACCTGGTGCACCCCACGCCGTGATTGAACCATCGGTTTTAAGGGCGGCAAAGGCACGATCAGTTGAATAAATCTTGGTATAGCCACTGCCATCGGGTGCACCTGAGCCTCCAGAATCTGAGTTACCCCACGCTTTGATTGAGCCATCGGCTTTAAGGGCGGCAAAGGCATCAATAGTTGAATAGATCTTGGTATAGCCTTTGTCAGTGGGTGCATTTGTGCCTCCACTCTCTGAGTTACCCCACGCCTTAATTGAGCCATCGGCTTGAAGCGTGGCAAAAGCAGATGCATTTGGATAAGATGGTACATTATTAAATCCACCAAAATAATTCCTAGCACTAGAATAATCCATTTCAGAAAAGTGCCACTTTTCTACTATTGTTTGCCAATAAACTTTTAATAAAGCCGATTGAGCAGGTAAGAATTGCTCAGTCAATGCTGAGGACAGGACACCTTGCTTGTCAACATGAACAAAAGTTCCACTCTTTGGCCAGTTAACATTCTGGGCAATTTCTACTTCATTACTGTTTTGATGACAACCGCCACAACTCATTACTTCAGCGTGATTTCTAATCATTTTTGCATTATAATTTGACAAATTTAATGCGCTTAGTTTGTTGCTGATGATTGTGCTTAAACTTTTTTTGTTACCGTTAGCGGTATTATCATTTGTATTTACATCTGATTGGAATTCATTGTAGTAATTAGCACTATTCAAACTAATGTTAGAAATATTGATAGCGGTTGAGGGAGTGGCAGGATCAGTACTTGCTGATGCTTTGTTTTGTAAGTAATCATCCATTAGGCTGCGTCCATCAATGGGTTCGCCTGCAATAGCTGTGTGGGTTAAGACAATGCTTAATAGTGAAGTGCGAATAAGGTTTGTGTTAAAAGATGATATGGGATTCATTTTGAATTTTACTTTTGCTTAAAAATTCTGTATTCTACTATTAAATTTAAGCTTGTCAAGCGAGACTCCTGCATTAACCAAGTGTAGGGTAACTTTAAACTGTCTTGAATTCACATCATAAGTACAACACTCGTTAGTCGGTCAAAAAGTATATTAGTTACTCTTTTAACCTGACAAGAAAAAGAAGTGAAACATGCAAAAATATACACAATTGACCTGCGGACAAAGATACCATATTTAAAACCCCCTGCATTAGAAAAATAATTCCCCAATCCAAAAATAAAAACCAAAAACACACACAAACCCCAACTGGTATAATGATTTCAACCAAAACACAGTTTCACCCATCAGGTGAAAACCAAAGACAACCAAGCCCCTCATTAACCAACCAAA